>CAIUEQ010000101.1 GCA_903898215.1 uncultured Bacteroidota bacterium
AGAGCAATATCAAGTACTTCACTCATGTTTTTTACGAAGTGAAATTTCAAATCCTTAAGATAATTTGCTTCAATATCTTCAACATCTTTTCTATTCGCTTCACATAAAATAATATCTGTAATACCTGCACGTTTTGCTGCTAGTAGTTTTTCTTTCACTCCACCAATAGGCAATACTTTTCCTCTCAAAGTAATTTCACCCGTCATCGCCAAATTTGGTTTTACTTTTCTCTGTGTAAACAATGATGCAAGAGAAGTGAGCATGGTAACTCCGGCAGAAGGTCCATCTTTTGGAACTGCACCAGCAGGAACATGAATATGAATATCCCATTTGTCGAATACACGGGAATCAATTTGCAGGGTTTGATAATGTGCTTTTAAAAATGTGAGTGCAGTAATGGCTGATTCCTTCATCACTTCGCCAAGTGAACCTGTAAGCGTTAGTTTTCCATTTCCTTTTGTAAGTGAACTTTCTATAAATAAGATTTCTCCACCTACACTTGTCCATGCAAGTCCGGTAACAACTCCGGCAACATCATTTCCTTGGTAAATTTCTTTTTCAACACGTTCAATTCCAAGAATTTTTTGAATATCTGATACTTCAATTTTCTTTTTAATTTTCCCTTCCATTACTTTTTGCTTTGCAATATTTCTTGAAACGGAAGCAATTTGTTTTTCTAATCCTCTAACTCCACTTTCGCGAGTATACCCTTCAACTATTTTTGCAAGAACTTCATTGCTTAATTCAAAATCATTTTTCTTTAAGCCATGATTTTCCTTTTGTTTTGGGATAAGGAATTTTTTTGCGATCTCAACTTTTTCTTCAATAGTATATCCAGTCATTTCTATCAATTCCATTCTATCTAGAAGAGCCGGTTGAATCGTATCTAAATTATTTGCTGTAGCGATAAACATTACATTTGACAGATCGTAATCTATTTCAACATAATTATCATAAAAAGTATTGTTTTGTTCAGGGTCTAAAACTTCGAGCAAAGCGGAAGATGGATCGCCTCTAAAATCACTTCCAATTTTATCTACTTCATCCAATACAAAAACAGGATTTGAGGTTTTTACTTTTTTGAGATTTTGAATGATACGTCCAGGCATTGCACCAATATATGTTTTTCGATGCCCACGAATTTCACTTTCATCATGTAATCCACCTAAAGAGATACGTGCATATTTTCTTCCTAAAGCTTTTGCAATTGATTTGCCAAGCGATGTTTTCCCAACACCCGGAGGGCCGTAAAGGCAAAGTATCGGACTTTTCATATTACCTTTAAGCTTAAGAACAGCAAGGTATTCGAGAATCCTTTCTTTAACTTTTTCTAAACCAAAATGATCTTCATCTAAAATCTTTTGAGCACGTTTTAAGTCGAAATTATCTTTGCTCATTTCGTTCCATGGCAGATCAAGTAGCGTTTGTAAATAACCTATCTGAACAGAATAATCAGGAGCCATAGGATTCATCCTTTTTAATCTTTCTACTTCTTTTTTAAATGATTCATAAACTTGCTCCGACCAGTTTTTTGATGCTCCTGTTTTTAGTAAATTATCAATATCTTTTTCAGGAGAATCACCACCGAGTTCTTCCTGAAGTGTTCTGATTTGTTGTTGTAAAAAGAAATCCCGTTGTTGTTTATCCAGATCACCACGAACTTTACTTTGAATCTCATTTTTTAACTCAAGCATTTGCTGCTCTTTAGCAAGAAACTCTAGAACTCTTTTTCCGCGTTCCTGAAAATCTTCGATCTCAAGAATGATTTGTTTATTGGTAACTTCTGTATTCAGATTTGATGAAATAAAATTCAGAAGAAATGTAGGACTCTCAATATTTTTTATTGCAAAGCTAGCTTCAGATGGAACCATTGGATTGATATTAACTATATCCAATGCTAAATCCTTAATACTCGAAACCAAAGCGTTTTGCTCTTCGTTTGGAATGAGTTTTTTTTCATTAAAAGGAGTAATCGAAGCTATAATATATGGCTCAGTTGAAATGCATTCATTTAATGAAAATCTTCTTTTGCCCTGAATAATAACTGTTGTGCTGCCATCAGGCATGCGAAGCATTTTTATAATATGTGCAACTGTTCCAACTTTATTCAAATCCGAAAATTGAGGGTCTTCGATTGCAGAGTTTAATTGTGCAACCACACCAATTGTTCGATTGCCTTTGTTCGCATCTTTGATCAAATTTATTGATTTATCGCGGGCAACCGTAATAGGAATAACAACACCAGGGAACAATACCGTATTTCTTAGCGGCAATATTGGCAGTGTATCAGGCAGGTTTTCCTTGTTCATTTCATCTTCCTCTTCTTGTGATAGTAGCGAAATAAAATCTTGTGAATCGCTCTCATCACTTATCAGAGAAGGAATTATATAGTTTCTGTTATCATTCATCTTATTAAAATATATCGTTCGTTTGAATTATAAAATTTAGGTTGTTCAATTACTCAACTGTTGTGCCAACAAAATTATTCTTTATTTAATGAGCAAAGTTATATTTGCCTTAAAATAAATCTAAAATATGAAAAAGTACATTTCATTCATCGCGTTATCGCTATTAACATTTGCCGGTTTTGCTCAAAAAAATTTATCTAGGAGTGATGTACCTAAGGCTGTAATGAATTCTTATCTTTCACAAAATTCATCTGGAGCAACTGATTCAGTATGGGGTAAAGAGGAGATTTCTATTTATAAGGTTTATTATAATGATAATGGCCAGCACTATGAGGCTAATTATTTTGCTGATGGCAGATGGATAAAAACCTTTACTGAGCTAGAATCTGCTGCTATTCCTATCAATGTTGTAAATCAGGTAAAATCTATTTACCCTAATCATAAAATTGCAAAAGCATATATTGAACTGAACAATGACGGAAAATTTTATGCAACCGATATTGTTAATGGAAATGATAAAATGACAATTTACTTTACGATGTCAGGAAAGTTTGTAAAGTAAATTTTTCAAGTCATTCCATTTTAAGATACTCATTTTATTCTGAGTCATTTCTGCTTTCAAAATACATCACCTATGAAAAATTGTTTTTCTGTCGTATTTGCTTTTTTTGTTTTTTTTATCTCGAATGCTCAATCACCTTTTTGTGGATATGCAAAAAGAGATCTGGTAACTGCATCTTTTGCATCACCAACTGACGTAGGAAAGATGAATAATTATGACGTTTATTTTTACAAATTAGATGTAGCAGTCGAAAATAATTCAACCTATATCAGTGGTAATGTTTCGATTTTTTCAAAAGCTGTTAAATCATTTTCTGAATTTGTATTTGAATTGCATGACAGTTTAAAAATTGATTCGGTAGTCATCAATAACTCAAAGAAAACTTTTTCACGTTCCAATGGAATTGTTACAGTTGCAATCAATGGTTCAGTCCCTGCAAATTCAATTGTAAAAACTATTATTTATTATAAAGGAAATACTCCTCAAGATTTGGGTTCTGCTAATGGAAATGGCTTTTCAAATTCCAGTTCATTAAAAGTTACCTGGTCACTCAGTGAATCTTATGTTGCCTACGAATGGTGGCCTTGCAAACAAGTTTTATATGATAAAGCTGATTCTGCCGAAATTTGGATCACTACCGATTCGGCAAATAAAGCAGGTTCAAATGGTTTGCTCGTAAACACAACCAATCTACCAAATGCAAAAAAAAGATATGAATGGAAATCTCATTACCCAATCGATTATTATTTGATATCTGTTTCTGTGGCAAAATATGTTGAATACAATTTGTATGCACACCCAGAAGGTTATACTGATTCAATTTTAATTCAGAATTATATTTATGATACTTCCGTTAAAGTTGCTTTAAACAAAACACCTTCTCTCATTGAGATGTATTCAAAAATTATTGGACCATATCCTTTTGCTCTAGAAAAATATGGACATTGTATGGCGCCTTTATATGGAGGAATGGAGCATCAAACCATGACAACTCTCGGACCATCATCAGCATATACTTTTGATATTATTACTCATGAACTCGCACATCAATGGTTTGGTGATTTTGTTACCTGTGGAAGTTGGGCAGACATTTGGCTGAATGAAGGTTTTGCCAGCTATTGCGAATATATTTCAAATGAACGCATGGCAACAGGAAATGCAACTTCGTGGATGACAAATGCAATGAATGGGGCAAGCAATGCTGGCGCATATTGGGTTTATGTAAATGATACACTTAATACTCCCACACTTTTTAATAGTAATTCTTCCTACAAAAAAGGAGCTGTTATTTTACACATGTTGCGATATGAAATTAATAATGATTCAATATTTTATTTAGGAATTAGAAATTATTTAAATGCTCATAAATATGCAACAGCTGTGAGCAAAGATTTTCAATTGATAATGGAACAAACTTCCGGGAAAACTTTAGGATACTTTTTTGATCAGTGGTTACATGGATTGGGTTATCCGATATTTTCAGGAAAGTGGAATCAGATGAATGATAATGTTAGTGTTTTACTTTCTCAAACTACATCAAATCCTGCAACAACACTTTTTAAAACTTCGATTGATATTCGTTTATATTACACTGGAGGTGATACCTTAATAAAAGTTTGGTTTGACACAATATCAAAAAATTATTCGTTTTACCTAGTTGGAAAAACAATAAAAAATATTGTTATAGACCCTAATGATCGAATTTTAAATGGCATTGGAACCTTTACTCACGACCCTCTTTATAATGCTATTGCAGATGTCAATGGAGTAAAAAATAATTTCACTATTTATCCGAATCCCGTTAGCGAACAATTGAACTTAGTAAATGTAAATGGGTGCTTTATTGAAGTGTTGGATGTAACACGAAAAATAATATTGAACAAACATGTTTACGAAATAAATTCAAAGTTGGATGTGAGTGAACTTAGCAGCGGATTGTATTTTATTCGTATTGAAAAAAATGGTGCGGTAAGTAATCTGAAATTTGTGAAAGAATAGTTATCAGATGATCAGAATGCCCGGCTTTTTTAAAAATGGTACTTGTTTATAATTGTCGGGATGAATGGTATTGCTTTCAAACACATATGTTTTTTCATACATTTTTCCTTCCAAAAAATAAGTAAGTTGGTATTGGTTATTTAAAACAAATAGCTCATGATTTATCGGTTCTATTTTGCTAAAACTTTCAGCTTCAACGGTGTCTAAAAAATGCCTGAGTAAAGATGTTTTTCTTTCTTCACCTTCAATTATTCCAAAACCTTTGCTAAGCACAAGCACTCCTTCTAGGGCCGATTTATTTTGGTTTATGAGATATACATTGTAAACAATTTCACCAAATATTTCATCCCATTCCTGCACTGTTGCAATACCAACTCCTTCAACTTTAAATTCTTTTATATCCTTTAACATTCATTAAAATTTTGTGCAAATATAATCAGAACCAGAATTATATTTAGTTGAGAAATTTCTTGAAATATTTCCCAATAACTTGTCAGTTCGAGCGGAGTCGTGAACAGTTTATAACTTTCATCTCCTTCAAAACAGCAAAACAATTCTTAAATAAAGTATTTAAAAATTTAAAGAGTGTTATGAGGTTTTTAAATTAAAATCAAAAGCCAAAAGCCAAAGGCCAAAGGCCAGCAGCCAGCAGCGTCCTTTTCAATGCACCATTTTATTGGCACAATAGGAACTAGCGAAGGCATCAGGTTTTGCTTTAAAAACAAATCCCATGCTTAAAATATATCCCATTGCTTCGCTTAATGCACTATGCGATTTAAATTGAGGATCGGTATTGATGTCTGCATGAACTTCAAGTTCCACCTGATATTTATCAAGCACCTCACATAATTGGTAAGCGATTTCAATAGAACGCGAAACCTCATACAACATTCGCTCCTTTATGGCGAATTTATATTTCGTTTTTTCAGAACTGATCAACATAAATCCTCCGCGTTTTTGACGAACAAAAACTATGACCGTTGCAAATTCAGTAATGTGATGTGTAACCTGCGAATCGGTGCCGATACAAACTTTAAGTTTATACCCTGCATTGTATTCACGCATGATTAAATTCTCCACTTCACTCACAATATTTTCCTCTACAGTTTCACCATTGAATCTGCGCCATTTCATCGGAGTGTTTTGAGTGTGATACATTTATCTAAATGTTCTGATAAATGTAAAGAATTAATTTTAAAAAATGCAATAAGAAGGATTTTGATTTTTCTGTAATCAGTTTTACTTCAGTTTTGTTTTTTCTCTTGATTTTTGAATGTTAAAATTCTCACCACATTTTTTGATCGCTTCAACCAGATCATATTCTTGTGCAGTTAAAATAAAAATGCGATCCATCTTACAAAACATAATAAATTCATCAAGATCTTCCTCATCAATTTCGGTAATATTCTTGATGATTTTTTTATTATAACGTTTGTCAATTGCTCGTTGCTGTTCGGCATATTGCAAAAAATCTTCAAATTTTCTCATATCCTCACCTTCCTTCGACCATGCTTCATACATTGCTGTTAGCGGGTTCATCACAGTTCCTTTCGGACGATTGATTACACGGTCGTAATTATTTAGCAAAGGGTCGTTCTTTAATATCTCGGCCACCAAACGAGCAATCGAATCACGTTTTCTGTTTGTATAAACTACATTCACATCTTTAAGTTTATAAACTATAGGTCGCAAATAAATGTGAATGGTATCATCAATATTTTTTGGGATAATTTCAGAAGCTGCAAAGTTTTTCGACTTAAATCCAATTGCTGAAATATATACCGAATCGGTTCCTGAAATAAATATTTTAAACAATCCCTTTCGGTTACTGATATATTTTGTACCAATAGGGTGGATGCTGATATTTGCAAGTGGAACAGGTTCAAAAGAAGTTTCGTCAAGCATAAATCCTACTACCAAAGTTTTGTCTTGAGCCTTGCACACATTGACGAAACTCATCAATGCTAAAATAAAAAAATACGTAAATGGAATTTTAAATTGCATATAAACCAAACGAAAGTACATTTTTGCAAGTATAATTTGTAAAGCAATTAGCAAAACGGTCAGACGCATTACGCGTCAGAACGTTTAAGTTACAATTAAAATGTTGATGTGTTGAAACGATAAATCCAAAACTTACTTCAACAATGTTACAGTTCCTCTGTCAGTTCTTAAATTGGTTTCATTTTTTAAACGGTAGGTTACCATCCAAACATAGGTACCACCCATACATGGTTGGTTTTTAAATGTACCGTCCCAACCAATACTCATATCGTTTGAAGTAAAAACTTCTACTGCCAAACGGTTATAAATATGCATTTCAAATTCTGCTATTCCCATTCCATAACCTTTAAAAATATCATTTAAAGAATCGTTGTTTGGAGTAAATGCATTTGGCATGTATAGCTGATAGGTACAATTATCTTCTATGATGGTTGAATCGGAGTTGAAACAATTATTGCTGTCGGTTACTGTGACTTTGTATATACCTGAAGTTGCTGCAGTTATACTTTGTTTTTGTTCGCCATTTTGATGCCAGTAATAGGATTTAAATTTTCCGGCATCTAAAATAACCGCACCATACTGACTAAAACAAACAATGGTATCTTTTGGTAAAAATAAATGAGGCAACGTAAATAAATTTAGCGTGGTGCTATCCTTTATTTTGCAGTTTGCATTGCTTGCTGTTACACTGTATTTACCGGGTTGGGTTATATTTATTTGGGGAGTTATTGCTCCGTTATTCCATAAATAACTTTTGTAGGTATTATTTTTTGCATTAATGGTTAATATGTTTCCATCGCATATTATGGTATCATGTACAAGATTTAACGGAGGTGGTAAGAATGTTGAAACATGAACCGTGTCGGTTATTTTGCAAACAGCATTTGATGCTGTAACAATATAGTTTCCCGTATCGTGAACTGTAATATAAGAATTGGTATCACCTGTGTTCCATAAATATTTTGAATAGCTGCCATTTGTTGCATTTATTATACAAGTATTTCCATCACAAAAACTGGTGTCATTAATATGCAAAGAAACTGGCGCAACAAATGCAACATGTATTGTATCAATTATACTACCACATGCATTGGTAACTTTAACCCAATAGGTGCTTGGTTGCGTAATTGTAAAAACTGAATCTGTTGAATTGTTTTGCCATAAATAAGTGGAGTAAGGTGTGGTTGCATTTAATTGTAAACTTGCACCCTGACATAGTGTTGTATCGTTACCGATATTTAATTTCATGATACAACTATCAAAAGTAAAGTTGTCAACTTTTAGCCAAGAAGAATTGCTCCCGACACTTGTTATTGTAATATATAACGCACTAATAGGGGCAATAAATGTAAAACTTCTTTTAATCCAAATTGTGGTGTACACCCCTCCAATAGTATCAAGAAATGGGGTTGTATAAATAGTTCTTCCAAAAGTATTATTATTGTTTGAAATACCAATTTGCAAAAAGCCAGGAAATGAGCAGCTTTGAGTATAAAAAGAAATAGAATAACTGTATCCGGCAATTAAATGCGAAGATAATTTTAACGAAATTGAGTCTGCTGATAATGATGCATAAGGGTTTTTAGCTAGTGCTACATACCAATTTCCATTTTGTGCACCGCTGCCACAAGTATGATTTGTATCCGGAAATTTACCAATAGTTATTGTCCCTCCATTTGGACCACCGCCTCTTGTGCTACCAAACGATACGGAATTACTCATCAAACTATCAAATATATAGTTTGTGATATTTGATTGATTAGTTGTTGCTATATTATTTTCAAAACTGCCATTTAAAAAATATTGCCCAACACTTACTTTACAAGTTATCATTAATAAAATATAAAATATGTTTTTTAGCATTAGGGTTTAACATTATAAAAACAATGTAAGTAAAAATAATAATTACGGAGCAGATTGCAAAACCTGCTCCGTTAAAATAACTATAAAAAAATTGTGTTTAATTAACTATTATTTGTTGAGCTAACTTTCCATCAGTTGTTTGCAGTTGCAAAGTATAAATTCCTTTGGTTATTCCATCTAATTTTAATAATTGTTTATTATCGCCTTTTTGTAATTTGATATTTTGCTTAAATACTTCTTTGCCCGTAATATCAAATACTATCACGATACCAGATTGTGCATATTCTGAATTGAGGTTTAACCAGATATCACCTGAAGTTGGATTTGGAAATAAAGATAATTTAGAAATAGATTTAAGTAATTCTTTAAACCCTGCAGATTGTAAAAAACTTGAAGGAATTTCAACTCCCACATTATCATGAGAATTAGTTGGGGTGCCAATTTTAATTGTACCATTTTGTGCAGTTGTTCCCTGACGCGCTTTTGGCCTTTCAACGGGTGATGGGTCTAAGAAATAGTCAGGATCGCCACCCAATGTAGAGCAAGTAACAAAAAAAACTTTTTTTCCTGTTGGAATATTCTGAAAATACTTTTCAATTGTAGAATGAAAATATTTGGAATAAACATATGGATTATTGTTCGAAGTCCAAATGCCGTTTACGAAATTAGGAGGTGTACACGGATCGACAACAATACTACCAAAACCAGGATAATTCATGTTGTTTCCAAATAAATAAAATGCATCATATGCAATACCTGCATCAGTTACTTGAACTTGTTGCTGCAAACCAGTTGCATCTACAAGATATAAATTACCTGAACTTTCATCATATTCAACAAAATTATTTAGGTTACCATTGACATCAAAACGTAGAATATTAGTAATTGGATTTCGATTAAAATGATTACAATATTTCAGGAAACACATTATCGGGTCCGGATCACAATTATGGTAATCAGGTTTCTTGCAAAAAGTAAAATCGCATAGGTTTGTTGCATAAATAAATGCAGGCGTACTGTTACCATCACCCCAACCTTGGTATCCACCCCAACCCCCAAAGCCCCCAGCCACATCAAAAACTGAATTGGCAAAAGCAAAATTGCCACCAACGGAATTTGTCGAAATCCAAATTGTACCCGGATGCCCTCCATCACCACCATCTCCTCCGTCACCACCTATGCCCCAATCGCCACAGGCACCATAAGAACCCGGCCAATTATTAACGCATGACCCTGTTGCACAACCGGCACCACCTGCACCTCCATAACCGCCACGTCCACCACATCCACCTTCTTGTCCGTTACCACCGTTTGCTCCGTAAGCAACAAACACAGTATTATCAGTATTTAAATTTATATTATTTGCTTTGATATAAATACCACCTCCACCGTTACCGCCAATACCTGCAGCTCCACCACTGCTGCCACTTGAGCCGGGTAATCCCATACCATAAGCAGTTCCACATATACTCGGAGCTCCATTCCCTCCAACACCACCACCGCCAGCATTTAAAATACCTGATCCATATGGGGGTGTTTGACCCAATTTATAATAACCGGGTGAACCTATTATGAAAGATGTTTTAAATGTTGGATCTCCATAAGGTATACCACTTCCGCCAGAATTTCCAGAACCTTTTGTAGTTCGTGGAGTGGCTGAACCACCCTTTCCACCTGTACCATATAATGCACCAAACCCAAAAGCGTTTATTGCACATGTTGCAATGGTAGGTCCTTTCATTGCAAGTTGGTCGTTTGTTGTATTTGCAGCCTCACCTGTATTGGATCCCTTAAAAATAATACTAACATCTTCTTCTGCTCTATAGCCATAGCCTCCGGCAAATACCTGACCACCATTAATGGTAAAAGTATTATCAACAACAAAACAAACAATACCACCTGTTCCATCATTATTATCCCATGGCTGGCATAAAATATAGCTGTCATCATTCATTGTGAGAAATGAGAAATTAGGTATATTAATTACCTGTAGTTTGTCTGCTGAAGAATAACCAGGATAAAAACCTTCAATTAAACCAGACATATTTACTGATTGAAGTACCAGGTTGGGATAAGCATAAGAGACTACTGTAGCATTTTGGTGCATGCCAATATTAGTAGCCCCTTTCATTTGGATTAGTAATACTTCATTACCCGGGGAAAAAGTACCATGTATATTGCCAAGTGTAATATTTGCTAATGTGCCCACAAAGGGTGTTATTGGTACACCTGAATAATTTATAGTACCAGTTACACTTGCACGGTTATCATCAGTATATAAACGCATCCCGGCAGTTAAAACGCAGTTGGGTTTATATGTTGCTTTCCCGTGACCAATTACCTGCGCTTTTAATAAATTGCTTGCAAAAAGTACAAGTAATAGTATTGATAAAAATTTAATTGATTTCATTTTGAGTTTTTTTTGAGTTTAAAAAAGTAAAGTGAATAACGTTTTAGTTTTCTTTACGATATAGTGAACTAGGCTGCTTTGTTATCATAGTTAAATGCATTTAACGAGTAACTTTTTTCTGTTTCATTTTATGGAATGCCTCCTTTTTATTAATGCAATATAAAATATATATCATAATCACGCTATATATAGCGTATTTTATTTTCTTTACATAAAAGTTCTTTGTTATGTGTCAAAGAGTAGTAAAAGTGAAATCACTTTAAAAAGAATCGGAGAGCGACTTAAGCAACTTCGTATTGAAGCAGGTTATACCAGTTACGAAAATTTTGCATGGGATTATGAATTAAGTAGCCGCTACTATTGGGGTGTTGAAAAAGGAAGAAACATTAGTGTTTCATACC
>CAIUEQ010000102.1 GCA_903898215.1 uncultured Bacteroidota bacterium
AATTACACTATTAAAGATAGTAATTAGTAATGTATAAGTGCCTAATTATTATATATATATGATTCACGCATTAACCAAAGCATTTAATAGATAAATCTGCATTTAGTTTACATCTGTTTATAGAGCTATTAACAATTGTAATTAAGTAAAACAAATGTAAATTCGTGACGAAACAATTGTAAATAAATATATCATTACTAATTAATAATCAAATAGTTATGGACGAATTAAATAAACGCATCATCGAAGTGATGACAATGCTCGGGCTTAACAAATCAACTTTTGCAAAAGATCTGGATGTTTCGCTTCCACTAATAACTCATATCACATCAGGCAGAAACAAACCCGGACTAGACATCATTCAAAAGATCATTTTAAGATTTGAAAAAATAAACCCCGACTGGCTAATCACCGGTAAAGGCGAAACATACAGAACACTTCCTGAAAAGACGGAATACACTGCTATTTACAGCAGTCTTACTAAGATACAAACAGAGTTAACTGAACAGGAAAAAGTGGTATCAACCATTAAAAGTTATCATAAAATACTGATCGATGAGATCAAACATCTGGAAGAAATGAGAGAAATATTAGATGCCTCAACACTAAAATTAAAAGGCATTTATCCTCAATTAGAAAACATTAAAACACAATTGGAATCTAAATAAACAGATAATATATGATATTATAATTCACTCATAAGCAGTAAATAAAATACTTGCATTTTGGGGTAATGGCTTTCAATATCCTTTCATTAAAAAACAGCTCTATGTAAACTTGTCATAAAAAAAAGCGAACCATCAGGCTCGCTTTTCTAAAATATAATCAAACTAGGAAACAGTTATATCGATTAAACACCAATCGATAAACTATCAGCAAATTTAAACTAAACTGTTGCTGGTCGTCCAGAAGGCAACTTTGAAAATTGTTCTGATACAACCAATTCTTTGCTTCCGGCAGTATATTTATAAAAACCTTCACCTGATTTTGCTCCCAAATTACCTGAAGTAACCATATTAACAAGCAATGGCGAAGGTGCGTATTTGGTATTTCCAAAACCATCATATAATACATTCATAATTGCAAGACATACGTCAAGACCAATAAAATCAGCTAACTGTAGAGGTCCCATTGGATGAGCCATTCCTAATTTCATTACAGTATCAATTTGTTCTACATCACCAACACCTTCGTATAAAGCAATAATCGCTTCGTTGATCATAGGCATTAATATGCGGTTAGCTATAAAACCTGGGTAATCATTTGATTCAGCAGGTATTTTACCAATTGCTTTTGCAAGTGAAGTAACTTTTTCAATAACTTCACGAGAGGTTTTATAACCATTGATGATCTCAACAAGTTTCATCATTGGAACAGGATTCATAAAGTGCATTCCAATCACTTGATCTTGTCTTTTAGTTACCGATGCTATTTTGGTAATAGAAATTGATGAAGTATTCGTAGCTAAAATAGTCTCTGGAGAAGTGAACGTTCCCAAGTCCTTAAAGATTTTCATCTTAATGGCTGGGTTTTCTGTTGCTGCTTCAATTACTAAATCGGCATGCTGAACACCCGATTGTAAATCGGTATAAGTAGTTAAGTTTTTTAAGGTCTGTGATTTTGTTTCTTCAGTGATACTACCTTTAGAAACCATACGATCGAGGTTCTTACCAATGGTATCTAATGCACGTTGTAGTGCATCTGGATTTACATCGATTAAGTTTACTTGATAGCCGTATTGAGCAAAAACATGCGCAATACCGTTACCCATTGTACCTGATCCTATAACTGATATAATTTTCATGGTTTGTACGTATTAAATTTTCGACAAATATACAGGAATAATCAAATTATAAACCTTTAACAATGCTCTCCAG
>CAIUEQ010000103.1 GCA_903898215.1 uncultured Bacteroidota bacterium
AATATTAAATTAAAAAAAGAAGGAGATGCAATTGCTTTAGTATATTACTCAAATCAAACTCATCAGCTTTTTTTTGATAGTTCTTTTAAATTAATTCATGACACAATTCCGTATGATAATTATGGAAATAAAATTGATGAATATAATTATTGGGCTGGAGGATATAAAATTCTTAATGATAGTTCAATCTTGTTTTCAAATAATACACCGGATACTTCAAACATGAACCACCCTTCAATATCAATTTTTAGAAACAATGAAACCTATTTGAATAAAGATTTATTTTATCTAGATTCTTGGAGAGAGGATGGTTTAAGAGAAAACAATTTAGCTTATGATGAGAACTATATTATTTCGGCCTTTAGTTATGAGCATTATGGTTCAACTATAGACGATTCGAAAATTGTTATCTCAAAATTTGATTATCAATTGAACCTTTTCTGGGAAAAAGAAATCTATTCTTCAACTTATTTAAATGTTTTGAGTGTTATTATCTTATCAGATGGAAGTATTCTAATTCTTACTCAAAAATCTGATGGTACTTCAAAATGGAATACATATATCTTTAAGATTTCTGATAACGGAATTTTGCTAGCTGTTTCAAATTTATCTATGTCAAAAAATATTTTTAAAATTTATCCAAACCCCGGAAATAAATTTATCACTATTGAAGGGATTGAAACCGATAATTTAAATTTAGTTGATGTGCTTGGTAATTCATTTTCACTTAAATCAACCAACAATATTTTTGAAACAAATGATTTGCCAAGCGGAATGTATTTTTATCAACTTACAGAAAAAAATACTATGAATCATTTTTCTGGAAAATGGATGAAAGAATAATTGCTGTAAAAGAATATTTTTGTCGGAAATCATTTGATGAAAGTATACCGCAGCATACAAGATCTTCCTAAAATAAAAAATGCCATTGTTACGCAAGGAACATTTGATGGTGTGCATGCTGCACATAAAGTTATCATCAATCGATTAAAAGAGTTGGCGCAGCAAAATGAGGGTGAAACTGTGGTGATAACTTTTGATCCTCACCCACGCTTGGTAATTTATCCAAATGATAAAAGTTTAAAATTACTTCATACACTCGATGAAAAAATTGAAGCACTCGATAAAGCAGGAATCGATCATTTGGTAATTATTCCATTTACAAAAGAGTTCTCAAAATTAAGTTCATCACAATTCATTCGCGATATTATCGTTCATCAAATTGGAACAAAAATTTTAGTAATAGGATATAACCATCGTTTTGGGAATAATCGTGAAGGATCGTTTGAACATCTCAAAAAATATTCGCCACTTTATGGATTCGAAGTTGTTGAAATTTCGGAACAGGAAGTAGATGAAGTTGCAGTGAGTTCAACCAAAATACGCAAGGCTTTAGAAGCAGGAGATATCATAACTGCTAATAAATATCTTGGGAAAAATTATCAAATACAGGGAACTGTTTTGCATGGAAAAAAACTTGGAAGAACGATTGGTTTTCCAACAGCAAATATTCATGTGAGTGATAAAAATAAGCTTATTCCAAATGATGGTGTTTATGCTGTTCATATTCTTGTAAACAATAAAAAATATGATGGAATGTTAAACTCCGGATATCGCCCAACCGTTGACGGAGTAAATTATAGTATCGAAGTTCATCTGTTTGATTTTAATGAAGATATCTATAATCAATTTATCACCATCCAATATGTTGATAAAATAAGGGAAGAAATAAAGTTTGACAGCCTTGATTCACTCAAAAATCAACTCGAAAAAGATAAATTGCGTGCCACACAAATTTTATTAGCACAAGCTTAAATGATTAAAAAAATATTTCGTTACACACTATATTTTACGTTTATTATATTCATCAATACCCAAATTGTTCAAGCACAAGTTAACGAGGAAGACTCAATAACAACTGAAGACGAGCTAGAACCCGAAGAAGAAAATATTGACGACAACTTTTC
Organism: uncultured Bacteroidota bacterium; assembly: GCA_903898215.1. GTDB lineage: Bacteria > Bacteroidota > Bacteroidia > UKL13-3 > UKL13-3 > CAIUEQ01. The sequence continues at coordinate 1,968 of CAIUEQ010000103.1, forward strand.
AGGTTATACCAATTTGAATTACTGGGATTATTTGCGAATTCCTAATTTCAAATTCGATACGAACATGATTCCTGCATCTGATTTTTATCCTTTCGGTTGGGATACAATGACGATCAATCCATACAAACAAGATTTAAAAGAAATGCCCGATACCATTTTGTTGGAATTAAAAGACACGAACGATTGTCTTTTTCATCCACCGGCAATTGGAGATCTTTCATCAACATTTGGTTTCAGAAATTGGGGAAGAAGAAAAAAATTTCATTTTGGTGTGGATGTAAGAATGGAACGAGGTGATCCGGTTTATGCCATTTTTGATGGTGTTGTTCGTGTTGCAAAACGAAGTGCCGATTATGGTTATGTTGTTTTGATTCGGCATTACAATGGGTTAGAAACTTTGTATGCACATTTCTCGCAATTGCTTACTTATCCGGGAGCACCGGTTCGTTCGGGTGATATCATTGGTTTAGCTGGAAGTACCGGTCATTCTACCGGTCCGCATTTGCATTTTGAAGCACGTTTCAAAGGCGAAAAAATTGATCCAAATAAAATTATTTATTTCCCTTCAGGTTCATTACTTGACGATACTTTACGAATTGATAAAGGTTGCTTTAAACACCTTTTTGAAGTTCAAGCTAATAAACTTAAGAAAAGTAAAAGTACAGGTCGTTATTATAAAACTCATAAAGGAGATTCGATGCAATCAATTGCTTATGAATTTGGAATCAGTGTAAAACATCTTGCTCGTATCAATGGCATTTCGGCTAAAACAAAATTGAAACCGGGTAAACGAATTAGGATAAGATAAAGTTAATGAGTTATTGGTTATTAAGAAATTCTCCTAAATGAATTTTGATAGTCAAATTGTTATTTTCGTAAAACAATCAACCGATAACTTAATAACCCATTAACCTAATAACCTAATAACCCAATAACCCAATAACTCAATAACCCAATAACCATTTTATGATAGATTTAAGAAGTGATACGGTAACAAAACCCACAGCAGAAATGCTTTCTTCAATGATTCAAATTCCCTTATTGTTGGGTGTTGGTGACGATGTTTATGGAGAAGATGAAACAGTAATTAAACTTCAAGAATTGCTTGCAGAAATGTTTGGAATGGAGGCTGGATTATATTGTCCGAGTGGAACTATGACCAATCAAATTGCCATTAAAGTTCACACACAACCGGGTGATGAATTAATATGTTCAGATAATTCTCATGTATATAAATATGAAGGCGGAGGTATTGCATCAAATTCAGGTGTGCAAGCAAAAATTATTCAAGGCGATAGAGGAAGAATTACCGCAAAACAAATTGAAGAATCAATCAATGCTGAAGATATTCACTTTCCAACTACGAGATTAGTTTGCCTAGAAAATACATCAAACAGAGGCGGTGGAAGCGTTTATGATTTTGAAGAGATAAAAAATATCAGAAAACTATGTACCGAAAAAAAACTTTCATTACATCTTGATGGTGCCAGAATTTTTAATGCATTAATTGAATCTGATTATTCGGCAAAAGATATTGGAGAAAATTTCGATAGTATTTCTGTTTGTTTAAGTAAAGGTTTAGGAGCTCCTATTGGCTCTGTTTTATTAGGCACAAAAGAGTTTATCTATAAAGCTAAACGTGTGCGTAAAGTTTTTGGCGGTGGCATGCGACAAGCTGGATTTATTGCTGCTGCAGGAATTTACGCATTGCAGAACAATATCGAAAGATTAAAAGACGACCATGCAAATGCAAAAAAAATTGCTGAAGTTTTAAAAAACAAATCTTTTATAAAAGAATTATTGTCTGTTGAAACTAACATCATTATTTTTAAAATAATTTCACCTGAAAAAGCAACTCATTTCCAGGAATATTTAAAACAGAACAATATTTTATGTGGTAAAATATCCTCGGATCAACTGCGTTTTGTTTTTCATTTGGATATTAATGATGCAATGGTGAATGAGCTAATTGAAAAAATTGAAATGTATAATTAAAAACACCAATAGCAAATATTTATCATTTGCAAAACTTAGGAAACTTAATAGTTCTCCTCCTCGCAGGAGGAGCCTGCCTGCCGCTCAAGGTCTTGTTTG
>CAIUEQ010000104.1 GCA_903898215.1 uncultured Bacteroidota bacterium
ATTTTTTGCATGTATTGGATAAACCTCTTTTTCAAAAAGCGTTTGAATTAAAAGAAATCGGCTTTGACATTTTAATTGATTTACATAGTAACCTTCGCACAAGAATTTTAAAATCTATTTTAGATACTACGAGTTACAGTTTTGATAAATTGAATTTTGAGAAGTGGTTGATGGTGAATCTTAAAATTAATTTTTTGCCGGATATTCATATTGTGGAACGATATATGGAAACCCTTGTTGAGCTTGGTGTGTCAAACGATGGTGGAGGACTTGATTATTTTTTGCCTTCAACTATTTTCGTAAAGAATATTCCTGATAATTATCTCGTATTTGCTATTGGAGCAAATCATTTCACAAAAAGATTACCAAATGAAAAGATCATTTCTATTTGTAAATTAATTAACAAACCAATTGTTTTATTGGGAGGACAAGAAGATGAGCATCACGGTGTAGAGATTTCCAAATTTTCAGGAACTCATGTTTTAAATTTATGTGGTAAACTCTCTTTAAATGAATCGGCATTTGTTATTAAAAATTCTGATAAAGTAATTACACATGATACCGGTTTGATGCATATTGCAGCTGCTTTCAACAAGGAAATTATTTCTGTTTGGGGAAATACAATTCCTGATTTTGGAATGACACCTTACTATGGAAAAAATAAAATTCGGAATTCGCAATTTGAAGTTGAAAATTTAAATTGCAGACCTTGCAGTAAAATTGGATTTAATAAATGTCCTAAAAGTCATTTTAATTGTATGATGATGCAGGATGAAAATAAAATCGCCAATTCTGTTTTACGATAAAGATTTATAAATTTTTATTTTACTTTAGCCGAAACCATTTATAACTAACCCATTTTTATTATGGAAGATATTATTAGACAAATTGAAGAAAAATATACTGCACTCGGACAAAATCCTGAAACTTATTTAAAAGGATTATTGCATAGCAAACCTTTAAATTATTGGGATTATACGCAAGTTGATGCATTGTTAAATTTACAAACACCACGAACAGATTTTGCTGATGAAATGATCTTTATTATTTATCATCAGGTAACAGAGTTGATGCTTCGTTTGATCAAACATGAAATAGAACAAGTTGTTTTTAGTGATAAATTAAACACAGATGTTTTTGTTGAAAAGATCGAAAGGTGTTCACGTTATACTGAAGTTTTAACATCATCATTTGCTGTAATGAGCAGAGGAATGAATTACGAAGATTATAATAAATTTCGTCTTTCGTTAGCTCCTGCAAGTGGTTTTCAATCTGTTCAGTTTCGCGAAATTGAAATCTATACAACAGATCTAATCAATTTGGTGAGATATGATTTAAAAGATAAGGCAACTACCATCGAAAATTCATTTGATTATTTATACTGGCTTGATGCCGGACTTGATAGAAAAACCGGAAAGAAAAGTTTAACGCTTACTCAATTTGAGGAAAGGTATTTGAAACAATTAATTGACCTTGCTAATAAATGTGAGACTATAAATATTTTCCAAAAATTTACTGCGGTAAAAACTACTGATGAAAATTACAAGGCGCTAAAAACAGCATTACGAAAATTCGATTATCTATTTAATATCAAATGGCCAATTGTACATTTAGAAACGGCCGAAAGTTATCTTATAGAAAAAGGCATGAAACGTGCGGCAACCGGCATGAGCGACTGGCAGAAATATTTACATCCGTCATACCAGCGCAGAATATTTTTTCCGAATATATGGAGTGAAGAAGAGTTGAAAAACTGGGGAAATTTTGTGTTGTAATCCAATCTCTTAATATTCTACTTCAATAAAATAAACTAGTTTATCTAACGCTTTAATTTTTTCTGATAAAGGTTTTGCTGCTAATAAATTTGTAGCAGGCATTTTTACTTTAACTGGTAATGAATTCAATAAACCATTTAGATAAGCAGCTTTTATGCAATAACTGGCATTTTCAGTTCCTGCATTTCTTCCATTCATAATTCCAATCAATGCACCTTTTTTGTCAAATACGGGTCCTCCAATATTTCCTAAATCAACGCTATTATTTAATTGATAAGAAGTTGCATCACCTTGAAATCCTGACTTAGAACTCACAATTGAATTGGTTAATTTAATTTCATCAGCAGTTGCTGCAGTTGCTGGATAACCAAGAACAAGCACTTCACTTCCTGTTTCAAGCGCAGTGTTATTTATTGTAATGGCAGAAGTTAATTTAAGTGTAGGGTCTTCTAAACTGATAAGTGCTAAATCATTATTTTTATCAGACTGAATAATTGTTCCAGTATAAGTTTTTGCGAAGTCGCTTTTTATTCCTCTTATTTTTATTGATTTAGCTTTTTCAACAACATTAAGGTTCGTTACAATCAAATTAGTATTGATTAAAAATCCGGTGCATTTTGCTTCTTTAGGCATTGCTGCTTCAATATCTGCTTTTGTAGGAAATGTTTTTTCAAAAGCATAAAGATTACTTTCTGAACTGCCATCAGTTTTACGTTTTGCTTTTTCTTTATAAACTCTAAAATTATTATCACCTATAAATTCAACTTCCTTCGGATCTCCACCATAAAAAGTTGCTTCATAAATTTTAAGATAATCTCTTCTTTTTATTTGCATAAAAGATTTTTGATTAAGCAATCGGCTGCCATTTGTAATCCAGTATGCGTTAAATACATCCTTGTCTGCAACAATTGCAATATTTACTGAAGCCATTGCAACTTTTATCGGCTCATCATTATTTTTCTGTGTAAAAGATGAATACTTATAAATACCTTCAATTTTATCAAGATTAGTAATGTTATCCTTGAGGTATTTATAAACTTCCTCTTCACTGTTGAAGGTTTGACTGTAAAGATTACTGTAAGCTATTACAGTTAACAACATCATGATTATCTTTTTCATTGCAGATATTTTATGTATTTATTTTAGGGTGCTAATTTAATATTTCCATCAAATAATAAAAGAATACTTTCTGAGGGGCTATTTCAAAACTCAGGAACTTCTTTTATAAATTTATAGCTTTTAAAATCGTCTTCAAATTCGCACATCGAATGTTGCAGACCGTTTGTAACCAAAAGAAACTTCACTTTAAATTTCATATTGTAATTGGCAATCTGGTCGAACACTTTTTGTGTCAACTTTATTTCTGGAGCTTTACATTCGGCAAGCAATTGAGGTTTGCCGGTTTTATCAAACACTAAAAGGTCGAAACGTTTTTTCAATCCGTTCACCGTTAAACCTTTTTCGATGGAAATTAATGAAGCCGGATATTTTTTTTCGTGGATAAGATAATATATCAAATGCTGACGTACCCATTCTTCTGGTGTTAACAGCACATATTTTTTTCTGATAATGTCGAAAACATAATTCGCATTTTCAATGGTTTTAACCTTAAAATTGTATTCAGGAAAATTAAGTTTCATTCTATATAACTATCATGGCTGCCGAAGGTATTGCAGATTTTAATAAAATACTAAACGATATTAAAAGTAAGCGTTATGCACCGGTATATTTTTTATTTGGTGAGGAGCATTATTATATCGATGAGATCTCTAATTATATTGAAAATAATTTACTTACCGAAGGAGAAAAAGGTTTTAACCAAACGGTTTTTTACGGAAAAGATTCGGATATCAATACCATTATTTCGAACGCCAGAAGATTTCCGATGATGGCTCCTGTGCAAGTAATTATTGTAAAGGAAGCACAAGGATTTAAATCGCTGGATGCTTTTGTTCCATATCTCGAAAAACCTGTTGATTCAACTGTTTTGGTAATTTGTTATAAAAAAGAGAAGGTTGATAAACGCACTGTTTTATATAAGGCACTTTCAAAACATCAGGTATTTGATTCAAAGAAATTATATCCTGATAAATTACCAGGATGGATCAAACAATATTTGGCAGTCAGAAAATTTACTATTAGCGATAGAGCTTCAACAATTATTGCAGAATCGCTAGGTAGTGATCTTGCAAAAATTGCTAACGAATTGGAAAAACTTATCATCAATAAAAATGATGAAAAATAAATTACTGATACGGATGTTGAATTGAAAATCGGAATCAGCAAAGAGTTTAATATTTTTGAATTGATTAATGCGATTGCTTCAAAAAATTCGGCTCGTGCGTTTTATGTAGCTCATCATATGAGTAAGAGCAAAGAGTTTTCTATCATCGCCACGCTTATC
>CAIUEQ010000105.1 GCA_903898215.1 uncultured Bacteroidota bacterium
GGAGCAAGTTCATGGCAGACCATTACATCCTCAAACCCAAGGCAAGATTGAGCGATATCATCGAACAATGAAAAATGTGGTGAAGCTTGATAATTATTATTGTCCTGAAGAATTGGTATGTGCTTTAGAAAAATTTGTAAAAATATACAACAACGAAAGGTACCATGAATCGTTACAAAACTTGACACCTGCTGATGTGTATTATGGTCGTGGCGATTTGATTTTAATGGAACGAAAAAAGATAAAATTTGATTCAATTAGAGAAAGAAAAATTGAATACCAAAAACACATTTTGAAAAATAAAATCAACAATAAAAAAAATAGTTTAGTTTTGAGTTAGAATTAAAAAACACTCCTTAAGGAAAAGTTCAAATTAGTTTGACGACATACAATTTATGTATTTTTAATAATCATCTACTTCAACAATTTGATAGCACAGAACTCCACTTATATCAATGCCCCGCAATTTTGGAGTGAAGTGGATCTGTCGGGGAAGATCAATCAGAAATTAGTCTATCAATTCGATATTCAATACGCACGACAAGGTTCAGCATCAGAAATTAATTTGTTAAAATACAACTCACAACTTACCATTCGTCCTTGGCTTCATTATTATCTAAAACCAACAATTCGTTTATCGGCATTTGCAGGAATATGGTATAACTATGGAATAAATGATATTGGACAACGTGAGTACCCCGAATGGAGAGTTGCACAACAAGCAACGTTCTATTCACCATTTGAAAAATTCACACTTTCAAACAGGTTTAGATTAGAAGAACGATTTATCAAAGACAGGCAAGGAGAGTTTGAAACCGTACTCCGTTCACGTTATCAATTGAAATGTGTGGCACCAATCACTAAGCATACTCCCGAAACAAAAGGAGCAAGTTATCTGGTTGGATTTGATGAGTTCTTTGTAAATTTTGGGAGCAAAGTAACCGGATACAATTTGTTTGATCAGAATAGGGTTTTTATAGGTTACGGATATTACCTCACTAATAATTTAGTTATAGAAACAGGATACTTCAACCAATTTCAAATTGAATCAAACGGCAAAGCATTTGATGTGAATCATGTATGGCAATTAACTTTTTATATTAATAATGTATTTAATAAAAAAGTAAAGAATACTACTCCTGATTCGGGCGATTAAAAAAGCAATAATTAAAACGTATTGAACTTATTTAGTAATTGGAAGTTCTTCGGTTTTTGATAAAATTTCTTTGACTCTCTCTGCTAAATAAAGCATCTCAATGGAGATCTGTTTGTTCAATACAAAATATTTTTGCTTTTCATCAGGTGTTTTCTCGAACGACATTGGGCTTTTGTAAGGAAGATTGGAGTGAATGGTTTTTGCAGTTAAAACAGATCTTTCTCCGTTATCACAAATATTTACTACAATCACCTTCGATGTATCAACAGCACCAAGATCAATTTTTGGAACTATAATATTTTTAGGATATTTTTTACTGATTGAGATGATATATCCTTTAGGTGCATCATTCACCAATTCAATATAAGAGAAACCTGATTCCTTAAGTATGTCAACAACTCCTTGATAGATATTTGAAATAGAATCACCAATTGAAAAAGATGATCGGTTTATATTATAGTAATAAAATGCAGTTTGTGCCCATACTTGCAAGAGAAGTGTGCGTCTTGAATTGGTTTGGCAAGTGAAAAGAATATGGTGTTTTCTTGAAAGTTGTTTGGCAACATCTTCTAAAAGTGCTTTGCGTTCAGTTGATATTGAAGAAAACTCTTTTATTGAACTCTTGCAAAATTGGTCCAATTCATCATTAAATCTTATTTGTTGTCCGTAGCTAAGTTGTATACTTAACATTACGATAATTAATAGAATTATTTTTTTCATGACGACAAAACTAAATATTTTTAATAAAACTTAAGTTACTAAATTAAATTTTTTCGATAGCAATTAATAAATAATGCTGATAATTTAGACTAGCCATCTGAAAAGTAAAAACAATCCACCAGACATGATAATACTTACCGGTAAAGTAAGTGCCCAGGCAATTGCAATACTTTTAATAGTTGCCGGTTGTAAGTTCTTAACACCTTTACTCGCCACCATGCTTCCGGCAATTCCAGAGGAAAGAACTTGAGTTGTACTAACAGGTAATCCAAGCCAAGTTGATAAGCTGATTGTTGTTGCTGCAACTAATTCGGATGAGGCACCTTGTGCATAGGTGAGATGTTGTTTTCCGATTTTTTCTCCAATAGTTTTTACAATACGTTTCCATCCGATCATCGTTCCTAATCCTAATGAAATAGAGATCATCACAATAACCCAATTTGGAGCATAATCTGTAAGCGATTTGAGTGTGCTGATTTTTGTTTTGAATTGCGCTTTATCTTCATTACTCAAATTTAGATCTTGGCTTTCTGCAACTTTTTTAGAAGACTTATTAATAAGAATGATATTTTTTCTAATATCATATTTTTGTGCATCGGTGAGGTCAGTGAAATTTGACACACCAGTCACCTTCTTTTGAAGATCTGAAATCAATATTTTAGTGGTTACAAATTCGAAGCTGTCTGATTTGTTCAATTGTGCAACATTCACTTTGTTCATTAAATACTGAGTTTCTATGATGTTTTCTTTGTAATTAGAAGCGTCTTTCGAATTGTCTAGCGCAAATCTAGCAGGAACAATTGCAATTAAAATAAGCATAATCAAACCAACTCCTTTTTGCCCATCATTTGAACCATGAGAGAAACTTACACCTGTACATGTAATCAGTAAAATAAATCTTATCCAAAATGGCGGAGGCATTGTTGTATCCGGTTCCTTAAAAATGGTTTTCTTTTTAACGAATTGTCTTAGCATATACATCACAAAGATTGCTAGACTAAAACCTAAGATAGGAGAAAGAACAAGTGAAGCACCAATTTCATATGCTTTAGACCAATTTACATACGTAACAGTATTATTTTCTGCAACAAATGAAAATGCTAGTCCTACACCAAGTATCGACCCAATAAGTGTATGTGAACTCGAACACGGAATGCCTAAATACCATGTTCCTAGATTCCAAACAATAGCAGTTAATAAGAGTGATAAAATAAGAGCAATGCTATGATGGATATTTGTATCGGTTAAAATCTCTACAGGTAGTAAATTGCTTATCCCCATTGCAACTGCGATTCCACCTGCAAAAACACCAATCGCATTCCATATTCCAGACCAAACAACTGCAACCCATGGTTTCAAAGAGTTTGTGTATATAACAGTTGCTACTGCATTTGCTGTGTCATGAAATCCATTGATAAATTCGAAAATACAGGCAGCAAATAAACAGAAAATGAGAAGTGCGGTTAACGTGGTATCTAATCCAAACATGTAAAATAAGTTTCGGGCAAATCTAATCGCAGGAGACACATCTGGTGTTAAAGAATTGTTAAACAAAAGTTAGGTATTCATGCATTTTCACATTTACATGATTGGGTAAAGGCAATATCACATTTCCATCGCAGCATCGAGATAAGCGAAGATGTCTGCCGGAAGTTCATCTCCTGCTTTAGCCGCGCGTTTATGACCTAAACGAACTACGATTATTTTCATATCGGGGATCGCAAAAATATATTGCCCTCTGATTCCACGCATGTAAAAAATTGGATGGCTCTTATAATTCATCAGCCACCATTGATAACCGTATTTATCATTTTGTTTTCCTTCTCTGTCAACCAGATTCGCAGCAGTAATTGATTCTTTTACATAAGCTGAATCAACGATCTGATGGCCATTCCAGCTTCCGAAATTCAGATACAATTTAGCGATGCGGGCATAATCTCTTGCATTGGTATAAAAACAACAGCTTACTTTTTCCATGCCTTTTTCATCGGTGCTCCAAAAAGCTTTATCCTCTGCACCAATTGGTTTCCATAATTTTTCGGCAGCATAATCAGCAACATTTTTACCTGTAATTTTTTTTAAGATCGTTCCCAACAATTGAGCATCGCCACCTTTATAATGCCAAATTTTTCCGGGCTCATACTTCATTTTCACGTTTGTTACTGTAGAGGTAACATCTGGTCCGTAATAAGCTTCAGCAGGCCATGCAAGCGGGCTCACATATTCTTCTTTAAAATCAATTCCACTGCTCATAGTTAGCAAATGTTTGATGGTTATTTTTGATTTATCGCCCTGCTTAAATTCTTCCAAATAATTGCCTACAGGTTCATCTAAGTTTTTTATTAAACCATCTTTTAAAGCACAACCCACCAAAAGAGCATTGATAGATTTTGCCATTGAAAACGAATTGACTAAAGAATGGTCGTTGTATCCTTCCCAATATTCTTCGTGCAAAATGCTGTCGTTTTTTACCACCAAAAATGCAACAGTTTTGTATTGAGCAAATTTCCCTAACGATTCTTCTCTTATTTTCTGTTTGTTGAATTGAGAAGAAATTTTCCAAGGCTGTGGTTCATTATTTGCAATTTCTCGTTTTGAGAACAATTCCAATTCGTCAATATCCGGGCCTGTTTTCCCAACCATGATGGTCATGGCAAGAACTTTATTTACATATAAATTTCCTGTAAATACCAATAAGAGTTCTGCAATAAAAATGATTGCAACAAGTCCGATTAAAATGCGTTTTATAATTTTCATGTTTCGAAAAATAATTATTTTGAATGAAATAATCTTACACTAAAAGTTAGATCAATATGAGGGATAACAACAATATCACTTTTAGGGTTTTGAGTTTCACGAATGTAAGAAAGTGCTCCAAGTTTTATTCCGAATCAAAATATTGATTTTCCCATTTTCTCATTTAAATATCCTAATGATGGATAAATGTGAAATCCGATTAGTCCATCTTCTGTATCAGGCGGTGTATTATTATCCCAAACTTGAAGTAATGTCACTCCCAATGCAAAATGTTTATCTGGTTTTCTTTTGCTTGTAAATAAATAACTTGTAGTAAAAGATGCTTTTGAATAACTATTAGCTAAATACATATACGGGAATAATGAAGCAATATAGAAGAATGTATTTCTTCCAAAGTAATCGGCTTCTAAATATAAATTTTTATACCTATATCCAATTCCTAATTTTCCTGCAAGCTGTATTGGAATTGTACCAAAGTGAATATTTATAGAATGATGATGTGTCGAATATTTTGAAACACTGTCAATTACTTGTGCATGGACTTGCAAAGCAAAAGCTAAAAGAAGGATAAAAAATTTGAATTTAATTTTCAACCTAATCTTCTTTTAACAATGAAACTTTTGCATCCTGTAATTTTTGAATTTCAGCTTTTGGTAATTCAGGATATTTTAAATGAAGGGCATCAAGTTGTTCCACCAAAATATTTGCTATAGTAACTCTTGAGAACCATTTATTATCTGCCGGAATAACAAACCACGGAGCCTCCTCTGTTGACGTAGCTTTGATAGCTTCTTCATAGCATGTTTGGTATTCATCCCAATATTTCCTTTCGTTAATATCGGCAAATGAAAACTTCCAATTTTTTTCTGTTTGATCAATTCTGTCGAGTAATCGTTTTCGTTGTTCTTCTTTCGAAAGATGTAAAAAGAATTTCAGAATGATTGTTCCATTTTGTACCAGATTTTTTTCAAACCGATTAATTTGTTTAAAACGATGTTGCCAAAAATCATCGTCTAATTTTTTTACATCATCATATTTTGGCAATTTTTCATCTAAAATAAATTCAGGATGAACTCTGCATATCAATACATTTTCGTAATACGATCTATTAAAAATTCCAATTTTCCCTGATTCAGGCAATGCTTTATTAAAGCGCCAAAAAAAGTCATGTTCATAATCTTCATCAGTAGGATGCTTAAAGCTTTTTACGCTACAACCCTGTGGATTCAACCCACTCATCACATGTTTAATTACTCCGTCTTTCCCTGCAGCATCCATTGCTTGTAAAATAATCAGCACCGAATATTGATTATTTGCAAAAAGTTTTTCCTGCAACTTGATCAATTTTTTGATATCGTCCAGCATCACTTCTTTTGCATCATCTTCATTTTTGAAACCGTCAATAAATGAAGGAGAATGATCTTTAAGTTTGAATTTCGAGTCTTCTTTGATAATGAATTTGTCGTTTATATCGTTCATAAAAAGGATGTTTTAAACAAGTCGTTTGATGTGAAATTGTTTTTGATTAAAGGTGATAATTTCTCCTGCTGATTTTCCCAATAATGCAATTGCTAAAGGTGATTTTGGAGAAAGTACAATTACTTTTTTTATAAGTTTAGTTTCATCTTTTAATTCTATTGTTCCAATTCCTGCGGCAATAAAATAAATTCCGATATCGGTTTCAACCATCGTACCATGAATAATCTTATCACTAATAATATCAATATTTATTTTCGATAAAGATGCGAATTCAGATTGTGCTTCAACAAGTTGTTTGGCATTCATATCTCTGTCTAATTGCCCCATCGCACGTGATGTTTCATATTTATCTCCCGCACTGCTTTTGTCTTCACTATTGGATGCTTCCTGAGCATTTTTCATTGCCTGCTCAAAACTCAAAATTCGCTCTTCTAATTTTTGCTTGCAAAGTGTATATACTTCTAATTTAAAGTTGACTATTTTTTTCTTCATTAATTTTTTAATAACAATGAGATTATTTCACGAAGTAAAAATACAATTTAAACGATACATTTTTTTTTGATGAATTGAAATCCGTTATTTGTTAGCTATCTGATGAAAAAGCGCTATTACTATATTCTTGCTTCGCCAATATTTTTGTTTTCACTGCTTCCATTTCCGGTATTTTATTTTGTATGCGATATTTTTTATTTCATTACGTATTACATGATCGGCTATCGTAAAAATGTTGTGTATACTAATCTTCGTAATGCCTTTCCCGAAAAATCTGAAATAGAAATTCATAAAATTGCTAAAGGGTATTATCATTATATGATTGATTTATTCATGGAAACTTTTAAGATGTTAACCATGTCGGAAAAGCAATTAAGTGAACGTGTAACGATTGACAATTTATCGATGATACAAGAACTTAAAACCCGCAACCAAAATTTTTTATTTGTTATGGGGCATTTTGGAAACTGGGAATGGGGTGGACAATCATTTCAGCTTCAGCATATTTTTGAACAGGATGTTTTATATCATCCGCTTAAAAGTAAATTTTTTGAATGGCTGATGTTAAAAGTCCGTACCCGTTTTGGAATAAGAATGGTGCCAATGAATAATGTGTTAAAAACGATGATTGGAAATAAAAACAGATTAACCTCAACCTGTTTTATTGCCGATCAAACACCTACAAATGTGAGGGATGCTTATTGGACAACTTTTTTAAATCAGGATACTGCTGTTTATTTTGGTACTGAAAAAATTGCAAAAAAATTTAATTACCCTGTAGTTTTTGCTTCAGTATTTAGAGAGAGAAGAGGTTTTTATAAAGCGTATTTACATAAGATCAGTGATGATTCGGCTAACACACCTGATGGTTACATTACCGAAACACATACACGTTTGCTTGAAGAAGATATAAAAAAACAACCTGAAATTTGGTTATGGAGCCACCGAAGATGGAAACATAAAAGAGTTAGTTAAATTTTAGTAAAACGGAAATATTTGACGGGTTGCATTTGTTTAAAAATGATGAAAATTTTTGCAAATATTTTGGCACTCCTAACCTGATGCCTGCATACAATGTAATGTTCCCAATTTCGTAAGTTAATTTATAACTGCGTGCAATTGGAATATTATACATATCGGCAACTGATGTTACTCCGAAAAAATATCGCCTTCCTGCATAACCTACAGCACCTCTAATCATTGCTCGTGGTATCAATTCAAAACTTTCTACTAAATTATTAGTTTCGGTATAATAATGCTGATACTGATAAACAAGTCCAACCGAAGGTGCTAATGTTATAAATACATGTTTTGAAATTACGTAAGTATAAGCATACCCGGGCATAAAACTTACTGAATAAAAATCACCCTTTTTGATACGTGTTAGTTCTTCAGCATTTGTATCAACTCTTGCATAAACTAAAGTTGAATCTGCACTTAAGTTATAATAGTTTAACGATGATGTTAGAATAAATGAACCGGCACTTTTTTTCTGCCAGTCATTATTTGCAAATGGTGCTCTAATAGAAAACTTTTTATTGTTAAAAATATAATAAACATTAAGTCCTGCATTAGTTGTATGCATGTCGGAACGTTGCGGGAAAATATTTCCCATTATCGTATTTTTAAAATATGGAAGGTCTTTATAATTTTGAAGATAGTATCCTTTATAGTTTAAATAATACACGTCAAATCCTATTTTTTTGCCATATGAATTTAAAATAATATGTGTTACATCAGTTGTTCCTTTTTGAGCTTCTTGTAATTTCCCGGGGCTGTATGATATGGCAATTCCAAGCCAACGATGCTGTAGTTTTATTCCAATATTATTGCCATCATTTGGCGAATACCTAATGTTCTTACGACCTGAAACAGTGAAGTCACTTTTCGTCTGAAACATAAATGGGGAGACATTGATCAATGACGACATATCTTCAATGTAATCCTGAGGTTTAAAATTGTAAGTAGATTTTTTTACGGGCTCAATCGTATCCTGAGCATTTACATTAATGCTTTTTATAAATACTAAAAAAAATATGATTGTAAAATATCGATTCAATTTTTAAAGCTTTAAACAAATTTATCAGAAAATTTAATGTCTTTTATTTTGATTGATAACAACACAAGGATAACTTAGTTTTACAACATGAATTTCAAATGCACTTGTATATTTATTCTTTTTCTATACCTACTCACTGGTTGCACCGAAAAGCAAAGTGCTGATGTTGTTTTTTTTCATGCTAAAGTATTTACAGTTGACAGTTTAAATACAGAAGTAGATGCTTTTGCAGTAAAAGACGGTAAATTTATAGCTATCGGAAACACTCATGATATACTCAGTAAATATAATGCAAAGGAAAAGGTTGATCTGGATGGGAAATTTGTTTATCCCGGATTTATCGATGCCCATTCTCACTTTTACGGTCTCGGCCAAACACTTCAAACTGTTGATTTAGTTGGAACAAAATCATGGAATGAAGTTGTTGAAAGATGTAAAATATTTTATCAAAAAAACAAAGGAGAGTATTTACTTGGCAGAGGTTGGGATCAAAATGATTGGATTCAGAAAGATTTTCCTGTTAATGATGAATTGAATAAATTATTTCCTGATATACCTGTTTTGTTAAAACGTGTTGATGGCCACGCTTCAATTGCTAATGATTATTTATTAAAGCATTCGGGCATCACTTTAACTACTAAAATTGAAGGTGGCGAGATTCTGTTATCAAACAAAAAAATGACAGGTGTGCTAATTGATAATGCTGTTGATATTGTAAAGAAAATGATGCCTGAAATTTCAACGGCTGATAAAATAAAATCATTAATTGATGCACAAAAAAAATGTTTTGAAA
>CAIUEQ010000106.1 GCA_903898215.1 uncultured Bacteroidota bacterium
CGAGACGTGAGATTATTGTTGTCCTGCAAGTAAAAACATCACAGCCATTCTAATTGCTACACCATTTTCAACCTGATCTAAAATGATGGAGTGTTTTGAATCGGCAACATCACTTGTAATTTCCACTCCTCTATTTATTGGTCCCGGATGCATAATTAAAATTTCTTTATTCAGAGAATCCAAACGTTGTTTATCCAAGCCATACAACATGCTGTACTCGCGAAGAGATGGAAAATATTTGATATCTTGACGTTCCAATTGTATGCGCAACATATTTGCAGCATCGCACCAGTTCAAAGCTTTCATCAAATCATGTTCAACTTTTACTCCAAGTGATGAAATGTATTTAGGAATTAAAGTTGTAGGTCCGCAAACCATTACTTCGGCACCTAATTTTTGTAAGCAATAAATATTTGAGAGAGCAACTCGTGAGTGAGTAATATCTCCAACTATGGCAATTTTTTTTCCTTTTACTGTTCCAAGTTTTTCTCTGATTGAAAATGCATCGAGCAATGCTTGGGTTGGATGCTCATGAGTTCCATCTCCGGCATTGATAATTTGAGCGTTGATATGCTTTGATAGAAACACACATGCACCGGGTGCCGGATGGCGCATCACCACCATATCCACTTTCATGGCAAGAATATTTTTTACGGTATCAATCAATGTTTCCCCTTTTGAAACTGAAGAGGATGATGCCGAAAAATTAACCACATCAGCACTTAATCGTTTTTGAGCGAGTTCAAAAGATATGCGTGTTCTGGTGGAATTTTCGAAAAAAATATTTGCAACTGTAAGATCTCGAAGTGATGGAACTTTTTTAATTGGACGATTGATAACTGTTTTAAAATTATCGGCAGTTTCAAAAACCATTTCAATATCATCCACACTAATTTCTTTAATTCCAAGCAAGTGACGTTGACTAAATTTTCCCATTTAATAAGTATTATTTTTTAACACCAAAACACAACTATTTCAAATTTTTAAAGTCACGTATATTTATTTGTGACCATACAATTAAATTATTCTAAATGACTTCGTGAACCACTTATTTACTATCTGTTATAATATGAACTAAATCTTTTTTTGTATTCTCATTCCACTCCACTTTTACTTTATCGTTTGCACGTGTATCAACTGAAAGTCCAACGTAATCAGGCTGAATTGGTAAGTGGCGGCTATATCTTCTATCAACCAAAACCAGTAATTCCACTTTTAACGGACGACCAAAATCAGTAAGTGCATCCAATGCTGCACGAATACTTCTTCCGGTGTATAATACATCATCTACGATCACAATATTTTTATCCTGAACAGTGAAATCAATTTTCATTTCACTTGGAATAATTTGTTCGCTTCCTCTTCTAAAATCATCACGATAAAAAGCAATATCAAGTTCACCGTATAGAATATTTTTCTTCTTTAGGATCTCTTGAATGCGTTGATGAATTCTTCTAGAAAGAAATATTCCTCGAGGTTGCAAACCAATGATGGCGGTATTCTTAAAATCACCATGCTTTTCAATAAGCTCATAACAAAGCCTGTCGATGGTGATGTCTAATTGTTTTTTTTCAAGGATGATTTTTCCGTTCATGATCCAATTATTTCGAGAGTAACGTGAACAATTTTCCCATTTCGTGAAACAACTATAGAAGGTTCGTCAGTTTTCCTGATTTTATCAAAAGCATTATTAATTGCTTTTTGAATGCCTTGGGTAAGCTTCTCTCTAAGTTCACTATGTTTTATGTTGTTTTGCATTGATCTTTTATTTGCTGGAATGTAAGAGCATTATAAATTTTTAAATTTTCTTCATCACAATAATCAGCTATTAAGTTAATTTTTTCGTCAGAATTATCATATATAAACCATTCATCACACAAATTTATAAAATGGTTGAACAGATTATATATTCCACGATAATATCTTCTCTCAATAATATTTTCCGGAATATTATGCCCCCCTAAACTAACTCTTTTTGCTACTCTTTCTTTTGCAAGAATTTTACTGTTAAGCCAAAAATAAACCAAAGTTATTTTATATCCTTTTTCTTTTGACGATTTTAAAAGTGAAATATAACTTTTTGTTGACAGCGTTGTTTCAAATGCAAAATCATTTTGTTCCGACATGAGTTGCCGAATTCTGTTCAGCATTATTCTTCCCGATTCAAATGCAGCACCTTCAGGATTAAATGGCGACAGTCCTGCTGCAATAGCATCAGCATTCACAAATTCTTTACAGTTTAAAATCTCAGGTAAAATAGTGAGTGATGCAGTAGTTTTTCCTGCTCCATTGCATCCAGCTATGACATATATATTTGGCACTATTTTTTTGTTTCTGATAAATCCAAAATGGCATCAAACTCAACTGCAAGAAGTGGCGAAACGGATAATCTTCCTTGTCTCACCAATGCAATATTTTGTAAACGATTGTCGGCTTTAATTTCTTCGAGTGTTACTGTTTTCTTTAGTTTTTTAAATGGAACCAAATCAACGGCAACCCAATTTGGATCTGTGGTTGATGGATCCTGATAAAACTCTTTTGCAACCTTAGCTATGCCCACAACTTCTTTGCCTTCATTGCTATGATACCACATCACGAGATCACCTTTTTTCATTGCTCTGAGGTTATTGCGAGCTTGATAATTTCGCACTCCATCCCAAAAAGTTTTTTTATCTTTTTCAAATTTCTCCCAACTGTACTTAAAGGGTTCAGATTTTACAAGCCAGTAATTCATATTTCAAACATACTTATTTTGAAGTAAAACATGATTCAAATTTTTTAAACACTTTCTATTTTACAAATGAGCAAAAAAAATCCCTCGACAAATGCCAAGGGATTTTTTACTTAAATAGGTAATGAAAAATTATTCGTCATTTTTCTTTTCTTCAGTTGTCGTTTCTTCAGCAACTATTTCGTCAGCTGCCTTTTTTTCAGCTACTACTTCAGTTACTTTTTCTGCTTTAACTTTTTCAACTTTCACTTTTTCAGCCGGTGCTTCTGCTTTTTTCAAAGCTTTCTTAGCATCACCTTCCATTTGAGATTTAAGTTGAGTAAGAGCATCAATATCACCAAATGTTGATTTCTCGTTAGAGTCGTTCAACTTTTTAGTTGCCTTTGCTACTTTTTCTTTTTCGCCTTCTTTTTTCTTCTCTTCAACAACTTTCTTCTCATCGTTGTCTGCTTTCCAAACCGAAGTATGAGAAAGAACTATTCTGCGATTTTCTTTGTTAAACTCAGTCACTTTAAACTGTAGTACTTCATCTTCACCAGCCGTTTTCTTATCTTCTTTGTACAATTGTTTAACCGGAGCATATCCTTCAACACCATAAGATAATGCAATTGTTGCACTCTTATCTTCAATCTTCATAACGGTACCTTCATGTATTGAACCTAAAGTGAAAATTGTTTCGAAAGTATCCCAAGGATTTTCGTCAAGTTGTTTATGACCTAAACTTAATCTGCGATTTTCTAAATCAACTTCAAGCACCATTACATCCATTTCCTGATCTTTTTTCACGAACTCATTTGGATGTTTGATTTTCTTAGTCCAGCTCAAATCAGAAACGTGAACTAATCCATCAACACCTTCTTCAAGTTCAACAAATAAACCATAATTGGTCATGTTGCGAACGATTCCTTTATGTCTTGAACCGATAGGATATTTCTCTGCGATATTTGTCCATGGATCAGCTTTTAATTGTTTGATTCCAAGAGACATTTTACGCTCATCTTTATCAAGCGTTAAAATTTGTGCTTCTTGTTCATCACCAAGTTTCATAAAATCTGAAGGGTTACGCAAATGTTGACTCCAGCTCATTTCACTTACGTGAATCAAACCTTCAACACCAGGAGCGATTTCTAAAAATGCACCGTAATCTGCGATATTCACAATTTTACCTTTTACTTTGGCACCAACAACTAATTCGGTATCCAAACTTTCCCAAGGATGAGAAGTAAGTTGTTTTAATCCAAGGCTGATACGTTTTTTCTCATCGTCAAAATCAAGAACCACCACATTGATTTTTTGATCCATGTGAAGGATATCTTCTGGATGATTGATACGACCCCAAGAAATATCTGTAATGTGAAGCAATCCGTCAACACCACCTAAATCAATGAACACACCAAATGAAGTCATGTTTTTAACAGTTCCTTCAAGTACTTGTCCTTTTTCTAATTTAGAAAGGATATCAGATTTTTGAGCTTCGATATCTTCTTCAATTAATACTTTATGAGAGATTACTACATTTTTAAACGAGTGGTTAATTTTTACCACTTTAAATGGCATTGTTTGACCAACGTAAATATCGTAATCTTTAATTGGTTTTGTGTCGATTTGTGAACCGGGAAGGAATGTATCGATACCCATCACATCTACAACTAAACCACCTTTTGTACGTGATTTAACAAAACCGTTAACGATTTCGTCATTGGTATTTGCTTTGATGATATTTTCCCATGCGCGTTCGCTCACGGCTTTTTTGCGCGATAAAACCAGTTGACCTAAATGATCTTCTTTAGTTTCGAGCAACACTTCAACTACATCGCCAATTTTGATATCGGCCATATCTCTGAATTCTGTTTTAGGAATTAATCCATCAGATTTGAACCCGATGTTTAAAACCACCTCTTTTTCTGTGAAACCTACAATGGTTCCTTTTACAATTTCTCTTTCAGTAATACTGCTTAGAGTGTTTTCGTACATGCTCTCCATCTGAGCTTGTTCGTTTGTTGAATACCTGCTGAAGCCCTCTTTGTCGATGCTCCAATCGAATTCTGCTGAATCGTTAGTTTGTGTGTTTGTCAATTTATTTTGTTCTCCTTTCGCTTAAAAAAGCCCGCAAGTATAATGAAAATATGTGGATTGCAAAAAATTTGAAGAATATTTATTCCAATAAAAAACCCGCACAAGGCGGGCTTTTTATTTTCAATATTATTAAACTAATAAATTACTTGCCGATAAAGTAAGCAATACCTAAAGTTGGAGTTAAACCAACACCAAGGTTTAGTGATGAATTAGTTTGTTTAAATGTAACAGTAGTTGCGCCTACAGTAACATCTTGTGAAGAAGCCATTGATGAATAATTAATAATATTATTCAATCCAAAATGGATACCCCAAGCCGGTGCAGGGAAATAAGCTAAACCGGGAGCTATAGAAATATTCCATCCGCTATTTTTAATATCTGGATCTGCAACTACAGCCTTAGGTGTACCAGTAATTGTGCTATTGTTATCAGTGCCTGTCATGTAATTAAAACCTAAACCTCCGTAAAAATAAAATTTATCAGAAATTTCCATATACTTACGGGCGAACAAACCAATGTTAACTAAACTTGTGGTGTTGTTCCAGGTTAAAATATTTGCACCAGTACCGGCACCTGACATTTTAGTTGAGCCTGAATTGTATCCAACATTTAACCCAACAGCCATTCCATCCATAATGAAGTAGCCACCGTTAATATTCAGATTCATAGTACTTCCTCCTCCGTCAGGTGGGGCTGTAAAGCCTGTAGCTGTAGATGACGTAGCAGAAGTGGTAGAACCGTAACCAATGTCTCCACCTAACATAATAGAGCCTTGTGAAACTTGTGCATAGCTAGCAACACCAGTTGCTAATAACGCTAATGATAATAATGTTTTTTTCATATTTGTTTTTAGTAATTGTTTACATGAACAAATATAGAAGAGGTATAATTAATACCTATTTATGGTATGGCCAAATTATGCACCTTATATGTTTAAAAGTTGATATGGAAGGCCGTTTTCTAATGGAATCGCCTGATTCCATTTAGAAAATATGTTCAAAAGTTTGTAGAAAAAATTAGACAAAAACATGAATTACCCTTAGAGAGAAGTAATTATCAGATATTAATTACCACCCACTTTCACCAACCAAGGGCACAAACGAAAAGCTATCGAGCGCTATTTTCTCAAAATCTTTGTTCGATTTTTTTATGATACTAAACATCTGCTGTGTTTTTTCATTTCCAACTGGGATGATCATAATCCCTCCAATTTTTAACTGATCGATCAAATCTTGGGGAAGCACAGGTGCTCCTGCTGTTACAATTATTTTATCAAATGGAGCATTTGATGCCCAGCCTTTGGTGCCATCTCCACATTTTGCGGTATATTTATAGTTGAGTTTGTCAAGTAATACACATGCACTTTTATGCAATTTTTCATGTCGCTCTATTGTAAAAACATTTGCACCCATCTCTATTAATATAGCAGCCTGATATCCTGAACCCGTTCCTATCTCTAATATTTTATCATTTTTTTCTACCTGCAACATCTGAGTTTGGTATGCAACAGTATAGGGTTGTGAAATCGTTTGTCCTTCACCAATCGGAAAAGCTTTATCGATATAAGCATGGGCATGAAATGTCTTGCTAAAAAAAAAGTGACGGGGAACTTTTCCTATTGCAGCCAATACACCAGCATCATTAATACCTTTTAGTTTTAGTTCTTCAACCAATTTTTTACGGGCACCTTTATCTTTATATGAATCAATCATCGGTTACAAATATGCTATTTTTAGTTAATAGTTATCAGTGCTTAGTTTATAGTTTTATTTTTTATCGTCTATGAATTCTTCATTCATAAATTGTACATCATAATTTTAAAAGGAGTGTACATTTTTAAAGTTATTAGTTGAAACTGAATTAAAAAA
>CAIUEQ010000107.1 GCA_903898215.1 uncultured Bacteroidota bacterium
AAAAAATAGTTTAGTTTTGAGTTAGAATTAAAAAACACTCCTTAAGGAAAAGTTCAAATTAGTTTGACGACATACAGTTTGGACACTTTTGACAATGTTCACAAAACTAAATCATAATCGAAAGAAAAACGCCCTATAACAGCACTCTTATTCAATGCGGGCTGTCAAGGTAAGTTGAACTTTAGTTTTTCTAATTATATTTGTGCTCGCAGACAATGAAGTGCTTCTAAAGCCCGCCCATCGCAAATCTGCCAACCGTTACTTATCTTTAAATTTCGGTTTTTCAGGATAAAGTCGATAAAGCAAACGAAATATTAAGGACTGTTGGACTGCCTAAAAAATTAACCACAAAGAAAAGTTAACGTAATAGGAGGTTATATTAAATCTCTTCATCTTCACTTCAACATTCTTTCTAATTGCAACTAATCATCAGAGATGTCTCGTTCACTCGACATGACTTGGTTATAGAATAATAAGGGCTGAAATAAGGGGCGTTTCCCGCACCATTATTACAGCCTTTAACCCAACACAAAACTGTCATTCCGAACGAAGAGAGGAATCTTGTTTACATCTCCTCCATCTTCACATCCATTTTTTTTCTGATTCCTTTTTCAGTTTGTTCAACTAAGCAAGCTTCGCTAAATGGGTCGTGTTCAAAAAACAATACATGATTTTTATCGGCTGCTTCTTTTAAAATTGAAGATTTCTCACTCATCGTTTCAAGCGGTCGCACATCATAACCCATCACGTAAGGCACCGGTATATGTGCTTGTGTAGGAATCATATCAGCCAAATAAATTACTTTTTTTCCGTTGTAATTTATCACAGGATGCATCATGCTTTGTGAATGTCCGTTAGAATAAATTATATCAATTGCATCATGAATTTTTTCTCCGTGTTTCAATAATTTTAATTGTCCGCTTTCCTGAATAGGAAAAATATTTTCTTTTAAAAAAGATGCTTTCTCACGAGGATTTGGTGCAAGCATTTCATTCCAATGATCTTCGGCAATCCAATAAGATGCATTAGGAAAAGTTGTTTCAAATTTTGTGTGGTCATTATTCCATTTGATGCTTCCACCACAATGATCGAAATGCAAATGTGTAAGCACCATATCCGTTACATCACCAAAAGAAAAACCTTTTTTATTTAACGACTTTTCCAGCGAATCATCTCCATGCAAAAAATAATGGGAGAAAAATTTATCATCTTGTTTATTGCCAATTCCGTTATCAATTAAAATCAATCGGTTTCCATCTTCAACAAGCAAACATCTCATGGCAAGTTTGATCATATTATTTTCATCGGCAGGATTTTGTTTGTTCCAAATAGCTTTAGGAACCACACCAAACATTGCTCCACCATCTAACTTAAAAAAACCTGTATCAATTGTATGTAATTTCATTTATTGTTTCCTTATTCTACAACAACTTTT
Source organism: uncultured Bacteroidota bacterium (assembly GCA_903898215.1). Classification (GTDB taxonomy): domain Bacteria; phylum Bacteroidota; class Bacteroidia; order UKL13-3; family UKL13-3; genus CAIUEQ01. The sequence continues at coordinate 1,436 of CAIUEQ010000107.1, forward strand.
TTAACAATTTCGTAAGTTGAACTTTTGATTTTTATAACATACAAACCTTTGCCAAAAGCAGTTAAATCGATATCTGCGTGCTGTTCATTTATTTCTCTACTTAATACTAATCGTCCGGTATAATCATAACACTCGATGGTGTTTTTATCGTTGTTGTTTTCAAGTTCAACTTTTAAAATACCATTGCTGGGATTTGGATAAACATGAACTGAATTTGATAATTCAAGAGCACTTATTCCAGTGCTGAAATGATTATCAAAAAATACATATTTTCTATGTAATGTACCATTCAATAAAACAGAACTGATTACCAATAAAACATCTTTTTGGTTTGGACTATACCATGCATATTCTTTTGTAAGCGAATAAGAATTTATAGTTGAATCACCAATATATAAAACTGACTTTGTTCTCAACACGTTGGTAACTGTACGATGAGGAAGTTTAAGTGTTCCATAACCATCAGCATTAAAATAATATTTTCCGGCACCTTTTATATTTCCGGGATTTGTTGTTGCATAAAAATTTGTAACAGAGGATGCATTATAATTAATTGGAAACGTATAATAATTTACCGGAATCGAATCATAATTTTGATCTGTTCCAGCAGCAGGTTCTACATATCCAAAATAGGTAGAATTGTTTCCAACATTTTTCCAATACGTATACAATGATCCGATTGCATCAGTACGAGCAAGTGTTGCTGCAGGAAATTTACTTGCATAAGGTGTAACAGCCGGATCGACATAAATGCGAGAAGAAAGAATATGCTGTACGAGATAACTAAAATCCCAATTAACATTTGCACCTGCAGATCCGGGAGGTTGCAAAATGGTATCTAACCCTAAAATAATGGTATCACCTTTAACAGGTAAAACACTCGATGTAATAATTGGTTGAGCAAATGCCTTCAATATGCAAATGCTAAAAATGATAATGGTAATTATTTTTCTCATGATTGACTGATAATATATTTTATATTTTGATCTGTTAAAACTATTCCAACAATAAAACTTTTTTTGTTATTTCCATATTACCCTGAATGATTCTCACCAAAATCAATCCTTTGATTCCGTTTAAATTTACATCAGTAGCAAATTGATTAGTTGCAATCTGTTTCAATAATTTTCCTGTCATATCATAGCAATTGATGATTGCTTGTTGTGATGAATTTTCATTTACAAAAACAGTAAAATTTCCATTATTAGGATTTGGATAAACACTGGCATTTAAGGTTGTTTTAGCAAGGTCATACACTCCCATTCTATTTTTACTATATGCCGAATCTATCACTCCTAAAGCAAGATTGTAATAAGTGCCACTTGGCGTATTTTCAAGTTTTAATGGTCGTACTGAATAATAATTTATTCCATAACCGGGTGCGGTATGAACAAAAACTGTATCTGTTGAAAGTGCTTTTCCAACAACAATAAATCTTCCATTCAATGACCGAGAAGTTAAGATCACATATCCATCGGTGGCATCAGTTGAGGGTGTCCAGCTAATGCGAACACTTAAACTATCAGTAGCTGCAAGTGATTTAATAGATGCTACGGGCTTCATTGCATGTAAACGTAAACTTGGATCCCCCATTAACGAAACATGAGTAAATGTTGGATAAATATTATAGGTATAACCGATTACTCCACTTGTTGTATCGTAATAATTATTTTGTGTAAGCCAAGTAGAATATCCGATTGTTTCACCTAAACTCATATGGTGAAATTGCCAATGCGGACGGCCACTCCAAACGCTTGCCAATGATGCTGGTCGTGAACATAACGGAGCACGAAGAAAATTATTTGGAGAATCCCAATCACCAAAATAGCTTCCAAATAACATAGTAAAAACAGAATTGATAGAGTCGTTATTAAAATCGGAAGAAGCACCAATTCCCGAACATGTTGTATAAGAACCCGCACCACAACCATAGGTAAATAAATAATTTCCTTTTTTAATACTTGTTAAATAATCTCTGTTAAAAACAGAATCACCAAACATCGTTGAAAAATCTCTCCATCCTGTTGAGGCAAATGCTTCGCCACCCATTGGCCCAAAATTATCATCCACCAATCCTCTACGAACTGTTGCTAATTGACCTGTTTTAAATGCATGAGCTTTGTTTAAATATTGTTTTACCAGCAAAGTATCGCTCATTCCAAACTGAGTCATGTTAGTTAAATCAACTCTTCCTATTTGCAATTTCACTGAGTCGTATCCGAGGATATACATTTCATCAAATTTTCCATCACCTGGAATATTGCGGTTATTAGTTCTTGAAGCTGTTGTATCATTCACAGAATTATCTGTCCAAAAACTTTCATTAAAACATCCATAATAAATATCAGCAGGCCAAGCTCCGGCATGATCAGGATGTCCGTCTGGCGGATACATAAATCCGGTAGCGGCTTTAAATCCGCCTGAATACGGAACAGGAACTCTTCCCAAAAGATACAAAGCTTTTGTATTCACATCAGCAGTTACTTCGTTTTTAATTAAAAGTTTTACGGCAGTTACAGTAGTGTTTCTGTTAATGTCAAAACGTTTTACTTGCCACCCATCTGCAATTAAATCTTTTTGCAATTGTGCAATTTCAGTCGACAACGGTGAAGAATAATTTGCATCAACCATCAATAAAAGTTTACCTCGATAAGTAGTTTCCGGTAATTTTATTCCAACGTAAATATATCCATATGCTACAGCTGCGTTATCATATCTTGTAATATTATATTCGTATGCATTTCCTAGAGTAACAGCATTATCAATATATTGAGTTGCTGTGGAAGGAAGTGTTGCAATTGCATTCCCCCAATTATTTGCAGCTTTGGTTTTACGATAAATCCTAAATTGCTTTGTGGTAGCAATTTTATTAAATTTTAGTGTAACAGTTGCCGGACTTTCATTTACCGTTGCCTGAATCATCACTGCATAATCTTGTGAAGTTTGGGCATCAACAAAAATTGAAAAAAGAATAGTGAAAAAGAAAGTGAATATTATTTTCATGGTTATTACATTTGAATCAAAAATAATCAAGTATCAATAAATACCATGAACCAAAATGTGAACATCGAAGAAAGTTGGAAATTGTTACTGAATGAAGAATTTGATAAATCATATTTCAAGCAACTCAATCAATTTTTAATTAATGAAAAGGATATAAAAATATTTCCTCCTGATTCACAAATTTTTTCAGCATTCACTCATACACCATTCGAAAAGGTAAAAGTGGTTATACTTGGTCAAGACCCATACCACGGATTCGGACAAGCACATGGATTATGTTTTTCTGTAAATGATGGAATAAAATTTCCTCCTTCCTTGCAAAATATTTTTAAAGAATTGAAAGCTGATTGTGGCTGCGAAATTCCTTCATCAGGAAACTTGATAAAATGGGCAGATCAAGGTGTGTTATTATTAAATTCAACATTAACAGTTCGGGAAAACGAACCCGGTTCACATCAAAAAAAGGGATGGGAAATTTTTACCGACACTGTTATCAAAACAATTTCCGATAAAAAAGAACATGTTGTTTTTATTTTATGGGGACGATTTGCTCAAAGCAAAGAAAACTTAATCGATCCATCAAAACATCTGATTTTAAAAGCCGCTCACCCCTCTCCTTTTTCGGCATATAATGGATTTTTTGGGTGCAAACATTTTTCGAAAACAAATAGTTATTTAAAAGCAAAAAATATAACAGTAATTAATTGGCAGTTATGAATAATAAAATGGGATCAAATTGATGTAAAATAATTGTTACAGTTTCAAAATACACTTAATATCCTTTCATTTTAAATGAATGTTTTGAATATTGCCGGCTGTTGGAAGAATTGCATCTTATATCGCTTATCAAAAAAAAGGACGAAAGTGCTTTTAAATATCTTGTTGAAACTTATAGCGACAGAGTTTATAATACAGTTTTAAGTTTTGTTCAACATGCCGAGGATGCAGAAGATATTGCTCAGGAAGTATTTATTGAAGTATATCAATCCATTGATAAATTTAAAAACGAATCAAAATTATTTACTTGGATTTATAGAATTGCAGTTTCAAAATCATTAGATCATCTCAAATCAAAAAAACGTAAAAAGCGTTTTGCGTTTGTTCAATCTCTTTTTGGCGATGAAGGAATTTCATTGCTTGCCGACAAACCACATTTTGAACATCACGGTGTATTACTGGAAAATAAAGAACATTCAAAAGTGCTTTTTTTTGCTATTTCAAAACTTCCCGAAAATCAACAAACAGCATTTAATTTAAATAAGGTTGAAGGGCTATCCTACAATGAGGTTTCAGAGGTGATGCAAGTTTCTGTTTCATCTGTTGAGTCATTATTATTCAGAGCCAATCAAAACTTAAAAAAGTTGCTTGAAAATTATTATCAAAAAAATTTATAAAACAGCGCAAGTTTTTAAAACAAACATCTTCTAACCTACTATACAAATGAACAAGAACATCGAACATAACGTTAATAAAACACTTCAAAGCCTTGATGGAATTGAACGTGCAACAAGCAATCCGTTTTTGTATGGGAAGGTGATGAGTAGAATGCAAGCAAAAAAAACCGAATATATTTATAATGGTAAAGTGGTTTTCCGATTTGCTTTAGTGGTGGTTGTATTAGCAGGATTTAATTTTTACACCATCTCTACAAAAGAGAAAAGAGAAAAAGAAAAAATGATATCGGAAGCATTTGCCAACGAATATTTTAACAACTCTAAAACATTTGAATATTAAAATTATGAAAATTGAACGCACAAAATTACTCGTGATATTAGTGTTTGTTTTATTGGCACTAAACATTACCACATTGGCAACAATTTGGATTGGAAAAGCACAACTCAACATGAAACATGATATGCAGTTTGGAGCTAAAAAACTGATCATTGAAAAATTGCATTTTGATGAATCTCAAATAGAAGAATTCAATGTACTTGTTGAAGAACATCAACAACAAATGAAAGACCTGAAAGAACAAATTTTTGAAAACAAAGAAGCCTTTTATTCCCAGTTAAAAAACGATGCTCCTGATACAGCTCTTGCTTATCAAAGTATTGCAAATATTACATCCTTTGAAGAAAAATCAGAACATATCACTTTTGAACATTTCAGAAAAGTACGTGCATTATGCGACTCTGATCAAAAGCAAAAATTTGATATCGTTATAGGAGAAATTTTAAGAACAATGATGGGCCCACAAAATGATATGCATCGTGGACCAATGGGACATCCTCCGGGTGGACCAGCAAGAAATTGACAGGATGCTTTTTGATGATGTATTGACAAAAAACTACACTTAATTTTCACAATTTTAATTTACTAAAATGAACGTTAAAAAAAACCTTGCACTTAGCGATACAGGATTCGTGTTTAATCCCTCAACCGGTGATTCGTATTCTGTAAATCCAATTGGATTAGAAATTTTAAGAATGCTTAAAGACAAAACTTCTGAAGCCGAAATAAAAAAATATTTATTACTAAACTACCAAGTCGACTCTGAAACAATTGAGAAAGATTATTATGATTTTGTAAAAGGTTTAGAGCAACATAAACTCACTGAAAATAATGCGTAAGAAACAATTAACTATAGCTGTAACCGGACTCAATAATATTGACAGTCCGGGTCCCGGAATTCCGGTAATACGTTCATTGATTGCGAGTAAAGAATTTAGTTTTCGAATTATCGGATTAAGCTACGACTCAATGGAACCAGGTATTTACATGCACGACCTGATAGAAAAAACTTATCATATCCCTCTTCCTTCTGCAGGTCAGCAAAGTTTATTAAAGCGACTAGAGTATATTCATTCAGTAGAAAAAATTGATGTCATCATTCCGAACTTCGATGCAGAATTATTTAACTTCATCAAGCTTCAAAGCAAATTGTTGGAAATGGGTATTCACACTTTTTTACCAACGTTAAAGCAATTTGAAGAAAGACATAAATCGGAACTTGCTGAGTATGGAATTAAATATGGAATAAAAGTTCCTAAAAGTAAACTCATTTATAGTGTTGCCGAAATTCCTAATCTAGGTTTTGAATTTGGATATCCGCTTGTGGTAAAAGGAAAATTTTATGATGCATCTGTTGCATACTCTCCTGAACAAGCAATTTCAATATTTCATAAGATAAGCGGTAAATGGGGCTTGCCAATTATTATCCAACAATTTACTCCCGGTACTGAGGTAAACCTTACAGGAATAGGTGATGGAAAAGGACATCTCATCGGTGCTGTACCAATGAGAAAAACTTATATCACTGATAAAGGAAAAGCATGGGCTGGTGTAACTATCGATGATCAGCAATTGCTTGATATTGCAAAACACATGGTCAAAAAAACAAAATGGCGTGGCGGTTTTGAATTAGAAATGATTCGTACTGATGATGATGAATATTATCTTATCGAAATCAATCCCCGTTTTCCTGCTTGGGTTTACCTCGCAGTTGGAGCCGGACAAAATCATCCTGAGGCATTAGTAAAAATGGCTCTTGGCGAAAAGGTAATTTCTTCAGAGAAATATAAAACAGGAAGAATGTTTGTGAGATATTCTTACGATATGATTATTGATCTGAAAGAATTTGAAATGATCTCTACACTCGGAGAACTTTAGAAATTAATGTTAACATTAAATGTTAAATGCCGAATGAAGTAAACTGTCATTTCGAGCGAAGTCGAGAAACAACCAATAACCTATTAACCCATTAACCAATCAACTAAAAATCATGAAAAAGAAAATATATGAACGTCCGCTGATACAACGCATCAACACCGGATTGATGAATAAGTTCGGAACAAAAACCGAATACGCTCCTCTTACTCATATTGACGGATTTAATGTAAAAA
>CAIUEQ010000108.1 GCA_903898215.1 uncultured Bacteroidota bacterium
CTAATATTATGTCAAAGGACTTGAGTTTTTTAACGTTCAATTTCGCTGGAATAATTTTGTTGATATTAGCCTTGTTTTTTATGTTTTTGCGACTGGATACAGAAATTAGAGAAGATGGTATTTACTATCAACTTTTTCCGTTTCATTTTAAGATGAGAAAAATTGCTTTTGATGATATTGAAAAAGTTTATGTACGAAAATATAATCCATTGATGGAATATGGTGGTTGGGGAATAAGGTTAGGATTATTCGGAAAAGGATGGGCAATAAATATTTCAGGTAACAAAGGAATTCAGATAGAATTTAAGGATTCTAAAAAACGTAAATTTTTACTCGGCACACAAAAACCTGAAGAAGTAGAAGCTGTTTTGAATAAATTAAAATCGTAAACAATTCTACGTCATGCTGTCCCGATAGCTATCGGGATTCAGCATCTGCAACTTAAAACTCCTAAACAATCCAATAATTATCTGGGCGGAATGATGTTCCTCCAATCTTAAGAACTTGTTAATAATTGCATTGTTATTTTCATGAGATTGCGTGTTGAAAATAGTCCGCAATACAATGAAGAAAATTTTACTTTCAATTTTATCCCTATCAATTTCAGTAGTTGCCATAGCACAAAAAACTTTTACTGAGCCAATTCAAATCTTGGCAAATCATGCTGATGATGTTGATGCAGTTTCCATTTCATATTCAACTAATTTAATGGCAAGCGGTTCAAGGGATAAAACGATAAAAATATACTCAGCCGAAAGTCCTTTCAAATTTCTTCGTCAACTTAACGGTCATAATGCCCCGATTACAGCTCTTCGTTTTAATAAAACCGGAAAATTGTTAGCAAGCGGAAGCAATGATTTTATGGTGAAAATTTGGGATTCGCTTTTTAGGGTTCGAAATTTTGAAGGTCATCATGGAAAAATCAATTGCTTCTTATTTGATAATACCATGCGTTATCTTTTTTCAGGTTCAGATGATAAAACTATTATAGCTTGGGATATTGCAACAGGAAAACCATTTAGAGCCATCAATAATAATCAATCGATAAACTCATTGGCAATGCTTGGAAATGATCCTCGTTTTTTATTTGTTGCCGGAGATGAACCAAAAATAAAAGTGTACAACCTTTCTTCCATCCAGGTTGCACGATCATTTGAAGGTCATACCGATATTGTAAATTCAATTGATATCAGCAAAAATAATTTATATTTAATCAGTGGCTCGAATGATAAAAGTGCCAGAATCTGGGATATTAAAACCGGAAAAGAGATTCGTAAACTTGCTGTTGATTGTTGGAAAGTAACCTCTGTTGCATTTTCTGATGATTCAAAATATGCAGCAACTGGATGCAACGATGGCTCATTAAAAATATGGGAAGTTGAAACAGGTAAATTGGTAAGTAAAATAGAAAGTCCAGGAAATGGAATAAACGAAATTGTTTTTCCAAAAGACATCAATAGCATAATTGTGGCAAATATTTTAAGAGGGTCGGAACAATATGGTTTGAGAATTTGGCCTACGGATATCTCAAATTATATTTTAAGAGTTGAAGAAGAGAAAATTAAAATTGCCAAAGCTGATAGCATAAAATTGTTAAAACCAATTCCTGCTTCACTAAAAAAAATGGTAATTAAATCTGATACAACAAAAAGAATGGTCTCAAAAGCAGATAGTTTAAGATTACATCTTGCACCTACTCCAATAAAAAAAGAATTCACTAAAACTGATAGTTTGAGATTACATCTTACCCCTTCTCCATTAAAAAAATAATTAAGCACAATTATTTCCTTCAAATAGGGCTTTCTACATCTCGCTTTTATATGCGTTCATGTCAAAAAAACATAGATTTTATCTATAAACCTCCTTGTAAAAAAAGATTTATTTTTTTTATATCAATTTCTTAAATTTTATTTTGCTGATTTACAAAAACTTTAATTCATGATTTCAAAAGCATGACGCAAGTAATTGTTTTTGTGCAAAAAACTTTTTTGGTGATAAAATTACTTTATTATATTGCGGCACTTTAAAACCGGATCAACAAAAATATAACCAATGAAGATTCTCAACAGAATACAAAAAACATCGTTCATTTTTGCCACACTAATTGTGTTAAGTTTGGGTTCATTTGCACAAACTGCAGATGAAGGAGCTAAACTTTTTAGTGCAAATTGCACATCTTGTCACTCCATCAATGAAAAAATTGTTGGTCCACCGCTTAAAAATGTCCACAAAAAATATGATGAAGCATGGATCATTAAGTGGGTAAAAAATTCTCAGGAATTTATAAAGTCGGGTGATGCGAAAGCCGTAAAGGTATACGAGGAGAACAATAAAATCCCGATGACATCTTTTGCAACTTTTACAGATCTTCAGGTAAAATCTATTATTGCATATGTAAAAGCTGAAAGCGAAAAAGCTCCTGTGGCTTCCGCTGCATCAGCTTCTTCAAATGTTGCTACAGATTCAGAAACAGAAACTACCGATTTATCAGATTGTATCAATTGGCTGATGGTTGTTTCATTTCTATTACTGATTATAGTAATCGGTCTGATGATTTCTATCTTAGAAAAACTCGGTGACATCAAAGGAAAGCCTTCAATTAACTGGATTCGTATCAACGGATTTTTGCTTTTAGCATTTTTAATATTAGGAATGGCTGCAGTAGTTTGGGAATTTTATTACCATACCAAACTTACTGTTAACGCACAAACACCAGCTTCGGCTCATGGAGTTATTTATGACAGCATGTTTAATATCACTTTGGTATTAACAGGTATTATGTTTGTTGTTACTCAGGTTTTACTTTTCTGGTATGGCTACAGATATAAACATAGTGATACACGTAAAGCTTTATATTATCCCGACAATCATAAATTGGAATTCATTTGGACTATCATTCCTGCTGTAGTTCTAACTGTTTTAGTTGTAAGAGGATTACAAACTTGGTCGGCAATAACCGATAGAAATCAAAATGATAAAGCACAAGTAATTGAAGTTTTTGGTTACCAGTTTGATTGGAAAATGCGTTATGCAGGTGCTGATAATAAATTGGGCGCGCATGATTTCAGAAAGATGGGCGTTTGGAATGAATTAGGTGTTGACCCTAATGATTCTGCATCTAAAGATGATATTGTTACCAGTGAGCTTCATCTAAAAGTTGGACAACCGGTGGTATTAAAGTTTCGTGCTAAAGATGTGATTCATTCAGCATACTTACCTCACTTTCGTGTGCAAATGAATGTTGTTCCTGGATTGCCAACTCAATTTATTTTTACTCCAACTGTTACTACAAATCAGATGAGAGAAATAATGAAGAACCCAACATTTGATTACGTTTTATTATGTAATAAAATATGTGGAAGTGCTCATTACCGAATGAACAGAAAAGTAATTGTTGAATCGGCTGAAGATTATTATAAGTGGTTGAGCACACAACCAAAATTGGTAGCAGAAAATACAGCAACTGCTGAAAGTGATTCGAAAGCATTAGCAACAAAATAATTTCAAACAGAGAAAAAAAATAACACGATAAATAATTATGAGTAATCAGAATTTAAATCAAGATAACCACGGCCATAGCGATGATCATGGGCACCACAAGGAAACATTTATCAGCAAATATGTGTTTTCAATGGATCATAAAATGATTGCCAAACAATTTCTCATCACAGGAATTATTATGGGAACCCTTGGAATGGCAATGTCGATGATCTTTAGATTACAACTTGCATTTCCTGATATGAAGTTTCCTTTTTTTGAAGGTATCATGGGGCACTGGGGAAAAGACGGAAAACTCGACCCTAATTTTTATCTAGCCTTGATAACCATCCATGGAACGATCATGGTATTTTATGTATTAACAGCAGGATTAAGCGGAACATTCAGTAACCTTTTAATTCCATTGCAAGTTGGAGCACGCGATATGGCTTCACCATTTTTAAATATGTTATCGTATTGGTTCTTCTTTTTATCTTCTTGCGTTTTAGTTTCTTCCCTATTTGTTGACGGTGGACCGGCTTCTGCAGGTTGGACAATTTATCCTCCTCTATCAGCATTGCCAAAAGCAATTCCGGGATCAGGAACAGGAATGACTTTATGGTTAGTTGCCATTATATTATTTATTGCATCTGCACTTTTAGGTGGTGTAAATTATATTACTACTGTTTTGAACATGCGTACTTTGGGTATGAAAATGACAAGACTTCCTTTAACTATTTGGGCATTTCTTGTTACTGCTGTTTTAGGATTATTATCATTCCCTGTTTTATTAGGAGCAGGTTTATTATTAATATTTGATAGAAGTTTCGGAACATCGTTTTACCTTGCTGACATTCCTGCTGATATGGCTGGTGGTATTGAAAGAGTTGGTGGTAGCCCGATTTTATTCCAACATTTATTTTGGTTCTTAGGTCACCCCGAAGTATACATTATTTTATTACCAGCATTAGGAATTACATCTGAAGTTATCGCAACTAATTCACGTAAACCAATTTTCGGTTACCGTGCGATGATCGGTTCTATTTTAGCGATTGCCGTATTATCATTCATAGTATGGGGACATCATATGTTCATCACCGGAATGAACCCTTTCCTTGGTTCGGTTTTCGTTTTGGGAACATTAATTATTGCAGTTCCATCGGCAGTAAAAACATTTAATTATATCGCCACTTTATGGAAAGGAAATTTACAATTAACACCGGCAATGTTGTTCGCTATTGGATTGGTTTCATTCTTTATATCTGGTGGTTTAACAGGATTATTTCTTGGTAACGCAGCACTCGATATTAACCTTCATGATACTTATTTTGTAGTTGCCCATTTCCATATTGTAATGGGAAGTGCTGCAATATTTGGTATGATGAGCGGTATCTATCATTGGTTTCCAAAAATGTTCGGTAGGATGATGAACAAGTCGTTAGGCTATGCTCATTTCTGGTTAACATTCATCTCTGCATATTGCGTATTTTTCCCAATGCACTTTATGGGACTTGCAGGTGTGCCACGCAGGTATTATGCAAACACAGCATACGATCAATTCAGCACATTTGTTGACATGAATGTATTTATCACTATCGCAGCTTTAATCGGTGGTGCTGCACAATTATTATTTTTATTCAACTTTTTCTACAGCATCAGAAAAGGAAAGAAAGCAACACAAAATCCATGGAATTCGAATACATTAGAATGGACAGCTCCTGTAAAACATTTGCATGGTAACTGGCCTGGAGATATTCCTCATGTTTATCGTTGGCCATATGATTATAGCAAGCCTGGATCTGAGGTAGATTTCATTCCTCAAAACATTCCTGAAGAAGGACAAACAGATCCTTTGCAAGAAATGGCTTCTCAGCATAATCATTAATAAATTTTAACAAAAAGAAAAGACTTGAATAGTATAGCATATCATAGCGAAGAAGTAATCAAAGTAAATTCACTCAGACTAAAACTGAGCGATTATCAGCAGTTGATGAAAATCAGGCTAACAATGCTTGTGGTATTTTCTGCTGTGATTACTTACTTAACAGCAAATACTGGATTCCCAATAAACTGGTTCAATGTTTTCATACTTGCATTTGGTGGATTTTTAGTGGTTGCTTCATCAAACGGAATCAATCAGATTATCGAAAAAAATTATGATTCGTTAATGCTGCGAACTGCTAACCGACCAGTTGCAACAAATCGCATGAGTGTTACTGAAGCAGGAATTGCAAGCACACTTTTTGGAATTATTGGAGTAGCATTAATCGGTTTATTTTTAAATCCACTTTGCGGAATACTTTCGTTGGCTTCATTAGTTGCTTACGCATTTATTTACACTCCGTTAAAACGTATATCACCAATTTCAGTTTTTGTTGGAGCATTTCCTGGAGCCTTCCCTACCCTACTTGGATGGGTTGCTTTCTCCGGTCATATTACTAGTGAAGCATTAATTTTATTTGGCGTTCAATTCATCTGGCAATTTCCTCACTTCTGGAGTATCGCTTGGATGCTTGATGAAGATTATAAACGTGCTGGTTTTAAAATGTTACCGATGCATGGAAAAGATAAAAATTCGGCATTACAAATTTTATCATTTACCGTGCTAATTATTCCTATTGGATTTCTACCAACATTGGAAGGATTTACAGGAATAGTATCGGGAAGTATTGCCATTTTAGCCGGATTAGTATTAACATATTTAGCATACAAACTTTACAGAACTTGTGATAATAAAGATGCCAAGCGATTGATGTTCGCATCATTCCTGTATTTACCATTGGTTCAAATTTCATACTTAATTGATAAAATATAATTGAATGATCACAGCAACAGTTAAAAATAATATGAACGACAGTCACGAACCACATGCTATTAATCCAACAAAATTTGTGTTGTGGTTAATTATCGTGGCAAGCATCATGTTGTTCGCTGCATATACCAGCGCTTATCTTGTGAGACGTGGTGAAGGCAATTGGGTAATGTTTGATCTTCCTGCAGTTTTTGCATTCACTACCGGCATTATCGCTTTAAGCAGTATCACCATGCAATGGGCTTTGATATCAGCAAAAAAAGATAATCAGGGAAACTTAAAGATTGCACTTTATTTAACATTGGGATTAGGAATTGCATTCATGGCAGGGCAATGGATAGGCTGGCAACAACTTGTTTCGCAAGGAATTCATTTGGTTGGCAATCCATCCGAATCATTTGTATATGTTATCTCTGGCTTGCATTTATTTCACATGCTTGGAGGAATTGCATTTTTAATAGCTGTTCTGATAAAAACTTTTCAATTAAAAATAACAGCAAAGAATTTTTTGATCGTGAATTTATGTTCAACATTCTGGCATTTTTTAGGTGCCATGTGGATCTATTTATATTTCTTTCTTTTATTAAACAGATAAAAAAAATTGGCAATGGTCAATTAGCAAAAGATAACTCAATAACGAATAACTCAATAACAAATAACTCAATAACGAATAACTGATTAACCCATTAACTAACAAATAACAATGTCAGAAACTACAACTTTAACAAATGTAAAAACCGGTACTTGGGGTGGTGGAAAATCTCCATTCAGTATCAGCTATGGTAAACTGATGATGTGGATATTTCTTTTATCCGATGCATTCACATTCTCATCATTGCTTGTAGCGTATGGATTTATTCGCCATAGCTATGCAAGTAATTTAGTTACACCATGGCCATCACCTGATCATGTGTTTAATCATTTTCCATTTTTACATGGTGTGCACTTGCCTTTGATGTTTGTGAGTTTAATGACTTTCATTCTGATTTTTAGTTCAGTTACAATGGTATTGGCTGTTGAAGCAGGACATAGAATGGCTAAAAAAGAAGTAGGCATGTATATGTTCCTTACCATTTTAGGTGGGATCGGATTTTTAAGTTGCCAAGCTTGGGAATGGACACAATTTATTACCGGAACTCATGAGGGAAGAATGCTTGCTGATGGATCAATTTTTCATGGAGCAAATCTTCAAATGAATCAATACGGACCCACTCCTTTTGGTGATCTGTTTTTTATCGTAACAGGATTTCACGGTTTCCACGTATTGTCGGGAGTAGTTATTAATATCATCATTTACTTAAATGTATTAGGTGGTACTTACGAAAAACGCGGGCATTATGAAATGGTTGAAAAGGTTGGTCTATACTGGCATTTCGTGGATCTTGTTTGGGTATTCGTTTTCACTTTCTATTATCTAATTTGATCATTCATAACTCATAACTCAACATTCAAAATTTAAAATTAAAAGATATGCATATTGAAGAACATCTTGAACACACAGAACCACCTAAAGATATGAAAAAACAGATCTGGAAAACATTCTGGATATTGTTCGCACTTACTGTTGTTGATATTGCCGTGTATTTTCAATTGATGGAATACCATAGCGGATATAAAAACGCATTGTTTATTATTCTCGGTGTTGTTAAAGCTTATTTCATCGTGGGTATTTTCATGCACATGAAATTTGAAAAAAAATGGTTGCCTTATCTTATCATTGTACCTATGATATTTGTAATGTACCTCATAACTTTAATGGTTATTGAAGGTAACTATACAAGTTTCCTCAGATAGATGAAAAGAAAGAATTTTTTTATTGCCATATCAGTAATTATCATTCCTGTATTAATTTACTTTTTAGGAAAAGCAGGAAAACAAACATTCAATTCACTTCCGTTTTACGGTGAGAAAGTTTTGCCTGAAGGTACTAAAGACACTGTATTTTATACCATCCCCGACTTCCACGTTAGTTCACAAACAGGTGAAACTGTTACCCAAAAAACTTTTGACAATAGCATCTATATCGCCAATTTCTTTTTTGCTTCATGCAAGGATGTTTGTCCTAAACTGAATGCAAAAGTTGAAAGCGTTTACAAAAAAGTACTAGAGCAAAATTATGCAGAAGTGAAATTTATTTCCTTTACTGTTGACCCCGAAAATGATAGTGTATCAGTTCTTGCTGATTATGCAAAAAAGTTTAATGCAGATGCTAAAAAATGGTATTTTGTTACGGGAACAAATGAAGCGATAGTTAATGCCGGAAGAGGCTTTTTACTACCGCTTTCAATGGAAGACACTACGATAGATCATAGCCAAAATTTGATATTGGTTGATAAACTTAACCATATCAGAGGAATTTATAATGGTCTTGATGAGATAGAAATTAAACGCTTAAATGAAGATTTAAAAGTGCTGCTTTATGAATACCACCGATCAAAATAAAACCGACAAATTTTATTTCCGTTTAGTTCTTATTGTTTCAATTATTGTGTTCGTTGCAGTAATTATTTTAAATCGAAAAATCATTCCACGTCCTGATGTAATTCCATCGTTTACTTATTTTCTGCCTAAACTCAATGCCTTTATCAACGGTACTTGCAGCATACTTTTATTGCTTTCGTTATACTTCATCAAACGTAAAGAAATAGCCAAACACAAAACCATTAACATCATCACTTTTTTATTATCAAGCGTGTTTTTGGTTTCATATATCATGTATCATTATTTGGCAGAAGAAACAAAATTCCCAATCGATAATCCATTAAGATCATTATACCTTTTTATTCTCATCACCCATATCATACTTGCAGCCACAGTGCTTCCAATGATACTTTTGTCGTTTTATTATGGATTGCAAATGAATATCGTAAAGCATAAAAAACTGGTGCGTTTTGCTTTCCCAATATGGCTTTATGTAACCATCACAGGAGTTGTGGTTTACCTGATGATCTCTCCATTTTATCCTATTTAAGAGGATAGTTTAACATTCCAATTAGATTTTAAAAAATTAGCTACTCTTTCTGTATTTTCGCGACTCGATTTTGGCCTCGTAGTACAACGGATAGTATAGAAGTTTCCGAAACTTTTGATTCAGGTTCGATCCCTGACGAGGTCACTTTTATTTAACAATAACATCTACAATATCTGTTTAGGAAGAAAATATTTAACATACTTTAATGTTAAAGTCATCCCTATTATGGGCATATATGTAACCAAGACATAAACATCAGTTTCCCGTGCTTAGTAAATAAAAAGATAACCACGAGGGGCACAAAGGTCAACGCATAACCTATACCACAAAGACCATCACGATAGCTATTGGGATTGTGCTCTTAGTGAAATCTTTGTGAACTTTGTGGTTAAAAACACAAGGTCAATAGTCTGCTATAACTTATGTTCCGACTACACATATACGCTATTAAGGGAGCTTGCCTGCTGAAAAAGTACTGGTGGGCAAGCAGGGATTTAGCTGGATGTCACAAATGATATTCTGTAACATATTGATCGTTCCGAATAAAAATTATCTTTAAATAACAAATTATTCTCTGCCATTTCAAATCAACTTCAATTATTCCTACATTTACAGCATGCAACTTAACAAAGCTATTTACGAAACTGAAATGCAAGTTCGTCCTGACGACATAGATATGTTTATGCATGTGCATAGTAGTCGATACATCGATTATGTTTTTGCAGCGCGCTACGAGCAGATGGAAAGATGTTATAAAATGCCCATGAAGGAATTTATGGAAAATGGATTTGGATGGGTGATAAACGCTACAACAATGAACTTTAAACGTCCGCTAAAAATGGGTGACACTTTTATTGTTAAAACAAATTTAGAGGAAATGGCAAGAACAAGTTGCAAAGTAATTTTCAGCATCATCAATAAAGCAACAGGAAAAATTAGTTGCGATGGAGAGTTTCATTATACCATGATCAACTTAAAAACTGAACGTGCCGAAACTGTTCCACAATGGATCATCGATCGTTATTCTGTTGAACATGTTTAAGCAATTAAAAAAAAGAATTCAAACCATTGAAAGTTATCTCTGGGGTGTTAAAATTCAAACTTATCAAAGTATCTTAAATGGAAAGCTCGAACTATGGCTCATCAATAACCATAAGGTTCTAAACTCAGCTCATGCCAATCAATCTTTTGATTCGATGCATAGAATTTTCCAAAAAGTATTTCGTGAAACAGCGAT
Source organism: uncultured Bacteroidota bacterium (assembly GCA_903898215.1). GTDB lineage: Bacteria > Bacteroidota > Bacteroidia > UKL13-3 > UKL13-3 > CAIUEQ01. Next base: position 10,498 of record CAIUEQ010000108.1, read on the forward strand.
TGAAAACAGAACTATCAACAATGTTTTATTGCTTGGATTAGGTTGCGGAAGTATTCCAACAATTTTGTTTGAAGAACTTCATTTAAATTGTTCCATTACTGCTGTCGACCACGACAAAATGATGCTTCAAATTGCTCAAGAACATTTCGATATTCAGCGTTTCAAAAAGTTAACAATAATTATTGATGATGCTTTGAAATATGTTGATGATTGTACTTCACATTTCGAATTAATTATCGTTGATCTGTTTTATGACGACCAGGTTCCTGAGCAATTTCTTGAAACAACTTTCATAGAAAAAGTTTCCTCATTGCTTAACTCAAATGGTTTGTTGATTTTTAACATGATCACACAAACAAAATTGCAAAAAGAAAAGTTCGAAGAATTGCATAAATATTTTGCTCATGCAGATGTGATAAAAGCAAACGGCAGCAATAGTATTATTGTTCATCAAAAACAGTAATAATATTTTTTTAAGCTCTCCTCCTTCAAGGAGGAGCCTACCTGCCGCTCAAGGACTTTTTTGGCAGGCAGGTGTCACGAAGTGACGAGGTGGTGATGCACAATATTAAAACGCACATATTATTAAGCACTCCTCCTTCAAGGAGGAGCCTGCCTGCCGCTCAAGGACTTTTTTGGCAGGCAGGTGTCACGAAGTGACGAGGTGGTGATGCACAATAATAAAACTCACCACCCCATCAATCTAAGATTGATTTCCCCTCCTTCGAAGGAGGGGAGCTAATTACTAATATCATTTTTAAAATATCGAATATTGAATAAAAAATATCGAATTTCGAAGTTCATAAAATGAAAATCATTACACGAACAGTTTTATTGCTTTCCATGGTAAGTCTCTTCACCGACCTTGCCAGTGAAATGTTATATCCTGTGATGCCGGTGTATTTAAGAAGCATAGGAATTTCTGTTTTATTGATAGGAATTTTAGAAGGTTTTGCTGAAGCTATTGCCGGTTTAAGTAAAGGATATTTTGGTGAGCTTAGCGACAGTATCGGAAAACGATTGCCATTTGTAAGATTGGGTTATTCGCTCAGTGCAATTTCAAAACCTATGATGGCATTATTCACTTATCCGTTTTGGATTTTTGGAGCTAGAAGTATCGATAGGTTAGGAAAAGGAATCAGAACTTCATCACGTGATGCTTTGTTAAGCGATGAAACTACTAAAGAAAATAAAGCAAAAGTTTTCGGGTTCCATCGTGGCATGGATACATTTGGCGCAGTGCTCGGACCAACAGTTGCATTGATGTTTTTATATTTTTATCCTGCAAATTATAAAACATTATTTCTTCTGGCATTTGCTCCCGGATTAATTGCCATCTTATTCACTTACCTGATAAAAGAAAAAGGTGAAGAAAAAATAACACGTGAAAAAACACAAAATAAAATTTCCTTTTTTTCATTCATCAACTATTTTAAAGGAAGTCCCCTCACCTATCGTAGATTAGTTTTAGGCTTGTTGGCATTTGCTTTATTTAACAGCTCGGATGTTTTTTTATTACTTAAAATTAAAGACAGTGGGTTGGATGATACTCATGTAATTGGTATCTATATTTTTTATAATTTGATCTATGCTTTAAGCTCTTTTCCTATCGGAATATTGGCAGATAAAATTGGCATGAAAAATATTTTTGTAAGTGGATTAATTTTATTCGCAATGGTTTATGCAGGAATGAGCTATGCAAATTCGCTTACTGAATTTTTAGTGTTATTCTTTTTATATGGTTTGTTTGCTGCTGCCACCGAAGGCATTTCAAAAGCATGGATAACAAATGTAGTGCACAAACAAAACACTGCAACAGCCATTGGGACATACTCTGCATTCAACAGTATTTTTAGTTTATTGGCGAGCAGCTTGGCAGGATTGCTATGGTATACCTTAGGCGCTCCAGCATTATTTATCACCTCAGCAATTGTAACAGTTGTAGTTGCTATTTATTTTTTAATGATGAAGTTTGATGAGGAAAATCATGACATCAAAACTTGATTATGCCAAGATTTAAATAATCTTTGACCATCAAAATATTTTCAATTTGAATTTATAAATCATGAAAAAGTATTTATTCCTCATTGTACTTTTCTATGCAAATTTTTTGTTGGCACAACAGATTTCTGAATTAAAACTTTTCAGAAACAACGCCAATTATTATTTGCTGAATGAAAAAGACACCATTGCGTTTATTAATCAACTACCTAAGGATGGCGCACTTTTTAATGGAAAATTAGCCATTGCATCTAAAGGTAAAGATTTCAGTTTTTTAAAAGTGAATAAAGAAATGGATCTGAAATTAAATTATACAAACAGAACTTTTATATATAATGGCAACGATTACAATTTTGTGATCGACTACTTACAAAATAATTTAGTTCTGTTTAGCGGAAGCAAAGTTATTTTGAAAATTGAAGGCAGGAATTTAAAAAGAGGCATCGCCATACATTATTATAATGGGCAGCCAAATGTGCAATTAGCGTATCTGGCATTTATGATCAAGCGTGATGCAAAAACAAAATTTATCATAAGACATTCTGTTTATAAAATTGGTTCTTTTGCTGCTGTTGCTTTCTCGGCATATTCATTATTTTATTTGGTGAAATAATCCAGCTACCATAATGTCGCTCCTAGCGGAGCTTTTTGATTTGTGCATCATTTTAATAATAGGAAGTCCCGTAGGGACTAAATATTGGTAACATCAAAGCATACCATGATAAATCAGCCCCGTAGGGTCTGAACAAATTGCTAGCTAAATTAATTTAGGATTGTTATTCAGATTTGATTGTTGCCTAAGCTGCATAATTATCTTTTTATTTCATTAATAAAATTTGGATTCAAAAGCAAAAAAAAACTGATTGTTCTCGTCTGATAGTTCTCGAATTCGCTAGAACTGACAAGTAAAACTTAGACTGTCACTTCGAGCGGAGTCGAGAAGAATGTTTGTTTTAAGCTCTGTGCTTATAATGACCTGTTCTCTCTAGATAGCTATCTGAATCGAACTGACAATAAAATGTTATTCGAATTTGATTGCCTTTGCTGGAGAGATTCTTAATACAAATCGTGAAGGAATAATTAATACCAACAAGCAAATAATAAATGCTCCGATATTGATAAATAAAATATCTGTGGTTTCAAATTTTACGGGAACTTCACTTAAATAATAGGCTTCCTGTGGAAGTTTTAGCCATGCAAACTTTTGTTCACTCCAACATAAACCAATGCCAATAATATTTCCAATAAGCATTCCTCCTATCATTAAATAAGATGCCATATATAAAAATAAATTTCTAACCGAACTATTTCTTGCACCTAATGCTTTTAAAATTCCGATCATATTATTGCGTTCAACAATTAAAATAAGTAAGGCTGTACTCATGTTGATACACGCAACGGCAATCATTAAAATAATTATTATTAAAACATTTAAGTCTAATAAATTTAACCAATCAAACAACTGTGGATGCATTTTTCGGATAGATCTAACTTCCATATTATAAGGCACAAAACCAGTAACTTTTTCTGCCATCTCATCCAATTTTTCATAATCGTTGATGCCAATTTCGTAGCCGTTTATTTCATTTGTATTCCAGTTGTTCAATTTCTGCACATGGCGCAAATCGGCAAATGCGTATAGGGCATCCATCTCATCGAAACCGGTTTTATAAATTCCTGTAAGTTTAAATCTACGTGCTCTTGGAGGATCCTGAACAAAATACATGAGCACAGCATCGCCTAATTTTAAATTCAATTTATCAACAGTTTTTTGCGACAGAATAATATCGTTTGAAGTAACAGAATCTTCAAAATTTATGACTGTTCCTTGTTTTAAATGTTGTTGGATAAATTTCCAATCATAACCTTTGTCGACACCTTTTAAAACGAGGCCTTCAAACTCATCTTTGGTTTTAATGATACCTGCTTTAATGGCAAACTTTTGAACATGACTAATACCTTCCTGATTGCTTATCAAATGTTCCATCAAAGTATCAGAAACCAGTGGTGTTGTTTGGTATGAATTATTTAAATCGAGACGGGTAATTTGAATATGTGTGCTGAAACCTATAATTTTATTGCGGATTTCAACCTTATATCCTTTAACAATCGCCACAGCAATAATCATCACAGCAATGCTAATAGCAACCGCTGCAATGGCAATGCGAATGATCAATCCCGAATATCCGGACTGACGATTTGTTGAAAGACGTTTGGCAATGAAAAATGGTAAATTCAAATTTTTAGATTAAACAGAATGCTCAAATATAATAAGACCTACATTTTTTTCTTACTCTCATTTTTTTTATTGTGTGATGTTGATGCAAAAATAATTGTTGGAGCCGAGCAAACTCAAACGTATTTACCTCTCATCAAAAACAAAAACATTGCACTTGTGGTAAATCAAACTTCACTTATTGCCAAAAAACATTTGGTTGATTCGTTGCTTTCTCTTCAAATAAAAATAATAAATATTTTCGCTCCCGAGCATGGATTCAGAGGTGATCACAGTGCCGGAGAAAAAGTGAACAGCACCATTGACGTTAAAACAGGATTACCAATTATTTCACTTTATGGCTCTCACAAAAAACCAACTGTTGATGACCTTAAAAATATTGACGTTGTGATTTTTGATATTCAGGATGTGGGCGCAAGATTTTATACTTATATCTCCACTTTGCATTATGTGATGGAAGCTTGTGCTGAACAAAATATTGAATTAATTATTCTCGACAGGCCAAATCCAAATGGACATTATGTTGATGGTCCGGTATTGGATTTAAAATTTCAATCGTTTGTTGGAATGCATCCTGTACCTGTTGTGCATGGAATGACAGTTGGCGAATATGCGCAAATGATTAATGGAGAAAAATGGTTGAACAATGGCATTCAATGCAACCTCAAAATTATAAAAGTTCAAAACTATACTCACGATTCGATGTATAAACTTCCTGTTCGTCCGTCACCGAATCTTCCAACAATGGAAGCCATTTATTTGTATCCGAGTTTATGTTTTTTTGAAGGCACAAATTACAGTGTTGGCAGAGGAACAAATAAACCTTTTGAATGTGTTGGGAAACCCGGAAATGCAATTGGCGATTATCATTTTACACCTAAATCAATTCCGGGAATTGCCGATCATCCGCCACAAGAAGGAAAAGATTGCAAAGGATTTTTGCTAAGCAAATTTGCAAATAATTATTTAAAAGGCTCGGGAAAAATCTATTTGTTTTGCCTCATAGATATGTATAAAAACGATACAGCAAAAACCAAATTCTTTAATGATTTTTTTGACAAACTTGCCGGAAGCGATCAACTCAGAAAACATATTACTGAGGGAAAGAGCGAAGGAGAAATAAGAAGTTACTGGAAAAAAGATCTAGAAAAATTTAAAATCATACGTAAAAAATATTTGCTTTACCGTGATTTTACACTCATCATTATCCCCGAATAACATGACACAAAATATTATCAATCTGATAAAAAAAGATATCCTCCTTGAATGGCGACAACGTTATGCCATCAATGGAATATTATTGCATGTTGTATCATCGGTTTTTGTTGTTTTTCTTTCGATAAAAATACTCAATCCACCAACTTGGAACGCTTTATTTTGGCTGATACTTTTATTTACTTCGGTGAGTGCTGTGGCAAAAAGTTTTATTGCCGAAAGTAAAGGAAGGCAATTATATTATTATGGGATTGCCAGTGCACAGGCAATCATCTTATCTAAAACTATTTTCAATATTTTTTTGATGGTTGTGATATCACTCATGTGTTTGGCAGTTTATGTTACACTGTTGGGAAATCCTATTCAAAATTTATCGCTATATATTATTGCCATGTTGCTTGGATGTATTGGTTTTGCAGCAACCTTCACCATCCTTTCATCAATAGCATCAAAAGCAGGAAACAGTAATTTATTAATGCCCGTATTAAGTTTTCCAATCATCATTCCGATGCTGCTTGTATTAATTAAAGCAAGTAAAAAAGCAATGGATGGTTTAGATGTTTCGGTTATTTGGCCCGATCTATTTGTGTTGCTTGCCATTGATATTATTGTGATAGCGCTTGCCTATATTTTGTTTCCATTTTTATGGAAAGATTAAGTTGCTAATGATGGAATAAAAAAAATAAATTGCATGATATAATTAATCTGAATAATACTTTTATGTAGCCAAAATTTACGCATATAAATGTCAGTGGTGTGTAGGTGTTAGATATGCCAATAAAGGTTTAGCCACAGATTACACAGATTATAATATTATATTTTAAAATAATCTGTAGCTCATTTGAATAACCATTGGCAAAAATGACACTAAGAGAAATAAAAAATATTTGGGTACTTAAACGAATTATCTTTAATAAAAATTTTTAGCCTAAAAAACCTCTAATGAAACAATCCTATGAAATGGGAAGCAAAAATAAAAACTCACAAAGGCAGTAAATGGATTGCCGTTTATTTTGAAAAGAGTGCGGAATTAAATGCCCGCATAAAAAAACTTGAAGGAGCGCATTGGAGCTATTCGGTTAATGCGTGGTTACTTCCAATTACCCCCGAATATTTAAAGCAATTTAAATTTACCAATGCAATACCATCGGAAACAGTTTTGAGAAAGGCTGAAGAGTTTACTCGTTGGATGCGCAGTAAACGCTATAGTGAAAACACTATTTTAACCTATGTAGATGCATTAAAAAGTTTTCTAAAATATTATAATGAAAGAAAGATTGAAGAATTAACCAACGCTGATATTGTTAATTATAATAATGATTATATTTTAAAGAAAAATTTATCAGCATCGTATCAAAATCAAACTGTAAATGCGATTAAACTTTTTTTTAAAACTATTCAAAATACTTCGATAGATTTTGAACAAGTGCATCGACCAAAGCGATCGAAAACTTTACCAAATGTATTAAGCAAAGAAGAAGTTAAAGAAATATTAAACGCATTGCAGAATAGCAAACATCGAATCATGTTATCGTTAATTTATGCATGTGGATTAAGAAGAAGCGAGTTGTTGAATTTAGTTCCAACAGATATTGATTCAAAAAGAAATATTTTATTGATACGAAATGCAAAAGGAAAGAAAGACAGAATTGCACCACTATCAGATAAAATGTTAAATTTATTAAGAGATTATTATAAGTTATATAAACCTTCGAAATGGCTTTTTGAAGGAGAACAAAAAGGCGAGCAATATAGTGAGCGGAGTATTTCAAATGTATTAAAACAAGCACTTGAAAAAACCAATATAAAAAGACCCGTTAGTTTACATTGGTTAAGGCATAGTTATGCTACACATTTATTGGAAAGCGGAACTGATTTGAGATATATACAAGAATTACTTGGACATAAAAGCAGTAAAACGACAGAAATATATACGCATGTGAGCACAAAAAGCTTGAGAAATATTAAGAGTCCATTTGATGATTTATAAAAATAAAAAGTTAGGTTTGAGAAAGAAAAATAGAAAGCTATGTTTATGGCACATATCCATCCAAAATTGAGAGACATATGCCATGTTATGGCTTCTATAAGCTAGTTACAGGCAACCCTAACAACGACACAACAA
>CAIUEQ010000109.1 GCA_903898215.1 uncultured Bacteroidota bacterium
AAGTTTATGTATGTAATGGGAGTTCTTGTTTAACTGCAGGAACGCAAGATGAACTTAAAAATAAACTAAGCAAACATTATGCTGCCGATGAAATTGGGGAGATGTGTTGTTTAGGAAGATGCCATGAGAATACCGCATTTAATATTGATGGAAAAAATTATTCAGGTAATGCCATTGATGAGATAGAAAATATTAAAAATGATAAAGTAAAAAGGGAAGATAAGTACAATGTTGCGGTTAAAGGAACTCAAGTATTAACAGGCAATTTTACTTCTGTTGATGAGTATTACTCAACACTCAAATATGCACTTTCAAAAACTCAGGATGATTTATTAAATGAGTTAAAAATATCCGGTTTGCGTGGACGAGGCGGTGCAGGATTTCCAATATCTTTTAAATTAGAATCGGCAAAAAACTCATCAGGAGATCAGAAATATATTGTTTGCAATGCTGATGAAGGCGACCCTGGTGCATACAGCGACAGGTATTTGCTGGAACAACAGCCTCATTCTGTTATACTCGGAATGATGATTGCCGGTTATATTATGGGTGCAAATAAAGCAGTTGTTTATATACGTGGCGAATATCCTGAAGCAATCGAAATTACCCAAAAAGCTATTGATGAAATTAGGAATAAAAATTTGCTTGGAGATAAAATTCTTGATAGTGATTTTAGTTTTGATTTTAAAATTATTCGTGCACAAGGTGCTTATATATGTGGAGAAGAAACTGCCTTACTCTCATCCATCGAAGGACAAAGACCGGAAGTTCGTGTTCGTCCTCCCTATCCTACTCAGCAAGGTTTATTCAACAAACCAACTGTTGTAAATAATGTTGAAACTCTTGCTTGTATTCCTTTCATCATAAAAAATGGAGGAGCAAAATTTGCTGAAATAGGTAGAGGAAAATCAACTGGAACTAAGTTGGTTTCTTTAGATGGTTTCTTTAACAAACCTGGGATTTATGAGGTTGATATGGGAACACCTCTTTCGGTTGTATTAAACGAACTTGGTGGAGGATTTAAATCAGCAATAAAAGCTTTACATATTGGTGGTCCGCTTGGAGGATTGGTTCCCGTTGATAAGATAAATGATTTAACAATTGATTTCGAATCATTCAATCAAAAAGGATTTTTATTAGGTCATGCTTCTGTAGTTTGCATTTCTGAAAGTTATCCCATCATAAAATATATCGAGCATTTATTTCAGTTCACAGCTCATGAGAGTTGCGGAAAATGTTTTCCTTGCCGTTTAGGTTCAACACGAGGATATGAGTTGGTGAACAAAGCTCTGAACTCTGATTGTAAAATTGACAGAGAACTATTTACTGATTTAATTACAACCATGGAAATCGGTTCCCTTTGTGCTCTTGGAGGAGGTTTGCCACTTCCAATAAGAAATGCAATGCAATATTTTAACGATGAGTTGAAAGGATATTTTAATTAAAAAGTTGCCACTGATTACGCTAATTATCGCAGAAAATTAATCTGTGTAAATCAGCGAAATCAGTTGCTAAAAAAAATTACCATGAATAATACCATTACCATAAAGCCAAAACACGAAATGAATTTAGCTTATATAGATGATATTCCATACGAGATAAAGGATGGAGAAACCATACTTTCATTTGTTAAAAGGATTCAAGGACAAAAAGCTATTCCTACACTTTGCGATGCCCCAAACCTTGATCCATTTGGCTCATGCAGAGTTTGCAGCGTTGATGTTGCATTGGCAAAAGATGGTCCGGTTAAAACTCAGGCATCTTGCCACACACCTGTTATGGCGGGTACTTTTATCTATCCCGATTCACCTAGAATTCAGAAGTTAAGAAAAAATATTATTGAGCTCGTATTAACTGACCATCCTTTAGATTGTCTTACCTGTGAAGTAAACAACAATTGTGAACTACAGGAAGTAGCAGCAAAAGTTGGTGTGAGAGATGTACGTTACCCGCAAGGTAAAAATCATCTTGATAGAAAAAAAGATTTGAGTCATCCGTATATGACCTCTGATTTTTCGAAATGTATTAATTGTTTTCGATGCGTGAGAGCATGTGATGAAGTTCAGGGACAATTTGTGCTAAGCATGGCAGGACGAGGTTTCGATTCACATATTGTTAAAGGACAAGAAACAACTTTCAATCTTTCCGATTGTGTGAGTTGTGGTGCATGTGCTCAAGCCTGCCCTACTTCAGCTATCTCTGATGTGTTTGAATCAAAATCAATTGTTGCGGATAAAAAAGTAAGAACTATTTGCACCTATTGTGGTGTAGGTTGTAATCTCGAAGTTGCAGTAAAAGGTGGTGTCATCAAATCTATTCAAGCACCTTATGATGCTGAGGTAAACAGTGGCCATACTTGTTTAAAAGGACGTTTTGCTTTTTCATTTTATAATCATCCAGAAAGAATAAAAACACCTTTGATAAAACGTAATGGTGAATTTGTAGAAGCTACCTGGGATGAAGCGTATGATTTTATAGCAAAAGAATTAACCAGAATTAAAACCGATCATGGTTCTGATTTTATTGCAGGAATTTCTTCAGCACGATGTACCAACGAAGAAAATTATTTGATGCAGAAATTTCTTCGTGCTGTAATCGGAACAAATAATATTGACAGTTGTGCACGCGTTTGCCACTCTCCCACAGCTCATGGAATGCAGGAAACATTTGGAACAGGAGCAGCAACAAATTCAATCATTGATTTAAAACAAACCGATTGCATCATGGTAATTGGCGCTAATGCCACCGATGCTCATCCTGTAACCGGAGCTAAACTCAAGCAATTTGCCATTAGTGGTAAACCTTCAATTGTTATCGACCCAAGGAAAATCGAATTGGCTAATTATGCAACTTATCATTTGCAATTAAGACCAGGAACAAACGTAGCATTATTGAACATGATGTTTTATTTCATTATTGAAGCTGGATTAGAGGATAAAAACTTTATAGCTGCTCGTACCGAAGGATATGAAGCATTCAGAAATAATATTTTGAAGCTTGATATGAATGAGATGGAACGCATTACAGGAGTTGATAGAGAACTTGTAAAGAAAGCTGCAATCGCTTATGCAAGTGCTCCAAAAGCAATGTCGTTTCATGGTTTGGGAGT
>CAIUEQ010000110.1 GCA_903898215.1 uncultured Bacteroidota bacterium
ATCAGAAACATATATATAAAAGATTTTATATCTTGCTTCAGTATAAGAAGAAAATTTACTATATTTTTCTTCTCCAATTTTTTTTACCCATTTTATAAACTCCCCCTTATTTCCTTCTATCTCTTCAAAGAAACCATTTTTCTTTCTTAAATGATCATGATCATTTTCACTTATAGTTTCTTCGCAAATTAAAATAATGTTTTCAAAAAGAAATATATTATCACAGTCACTTGTCTGCCTTCCTATGGTTACATCTTTACCGTCCGATCTGATATATTGAAACCCCATATATCTGAAAATATCAAGAATAGTTGTATGAAGTTTCTTTTTTTTCTTTTCCTGTTCTGTAAGCTTTTTTGGTAGTTTTTTTCTACGTTTCTTTTTTATTTTAGTTTCCATAAAAGTTAGTTTTAAGTTACTGGAATTACTTTGAAAGTCGATTAAAACCCATTTTTACATATTTTGGGTCTATCTCAATTCCGATAGATTTTCTGCCTAATGATTTTGCTGCAAAGGCTGTAGTAAAGGTACCTGCATAACAATCTAACACAACATCTCCTTCATTGCTACTTACTTTAATTAATGATTTAATCAAATCAAGAGGAAGTTGACAAGGATGATTTTCAGTCCGGTCCTTACTTACATTTTTAAGTAAATTTATATTTAGAACATCAGGATCATTTACTATTTGCATTTCAAAAATATCCGCTACTGCTAAAGTATCATAAGGAGTTCTTCCCTTTGTTCCATTTTTTATTAGTTCACGAACCCTTCTATCATTTGGATTTTTGTAGGGTTGAAGTATTTGATTCCGATTAAAGATAGCTTTATTAGTCTTTGTATAATATAAAATTGATCGTTGACTTCTTGTGAAATTATTCTTTGTATGTCCTATATTCGTTGGATAGTGCCATGTCAACCACCTTTTGAAAAGGAGTTTTGTATTATCAAAAAATGGTAAAGTTCTCGCATTCATTTCTGGATAATTAATTAAATAAAAGCTCCCATTTGGTTTTAAAATCCGTTCTATCTCTATTATCATTGCTCCTAAATCTTCATAATATGTTTTCCAATCTTTGTTATCCTTAAATAAATTATAATTTAGATTAATATTATATGGAGGGTCGGTAATAACTAATGTTATAGATTGAGAAGGTATTTTTTTAAGAACTTTGAGACAATCCCCAGAAAACAGAAAATGGTTGCCATTTATTACTTTAGGTTGTGGCTTTATATCATTCAGGATTCCAAATAATTTGGCAATACTTGTTATTGTAATTTCTCTTTTCATTATTTCATCAACATTTTTTTTGAGGTAAAAGTAGTTTTAATAATCTTCATAATCAACAAGTACTCCCCTAATTTACTCTAATTCGTATCATTTAAAAGTATCATAGGAAAAATATTTAAATCAAATTAACGAATACTCATAATAAACACTTTGTCCTAGAAATACTTCGCACCCTTCACATTTATGACTTCCCCCCACCCAGCAAAAACCATCACTCTCCGACCCAGTAATTAACTTGGCGAAGTAAGATATAATTTTTCACAATTGCAACAGCATAATTTTTTTCAAAAATTCATTTCCCTTTTTACGGGCCTTACAGAGGCAAAATGGAGCAAAAAATGGGGAAATCACCCATAGGCTGAAACGCAATAAAATGGTTTGAAAAATGGAAGAGGGAGAGAAATTATAGAATATTGATTATTGATTATTGTTTAGTGTTTATTGTTTATTGCCTCTTCGCTATTCCCTTATTTCATATCTCATATCTCACATATACTCCCTATTGCCTATTTGAGATTCTTCGCTTCGCTCTGAATGACGGAGTAGCCTTATAATAGAGAAGGAGGAAAAGTCGGCTTTGCCGACTTTTCCTCCTTTTATCTCCCACAGTATGCTTGTCTTTCCGAATGCAGTGAGGAATCTCGTTGATTGGCGATTGGCGAATGTTGATTGGAGAATAATATTTA
>CAIUEQ010000111.1 GCA_903898215.1 uncultured Bacteroidota bacterium
GTTAAAGTATCATTTGGAAATGAAAGATAAACCGGTGTGTAAGCAATTCCAATTGTCGAATCGAATGTGATATTTAATCCTGATGTTTTCCAAGTTTTTCCAGCATCATTACTATAGTCAAAATTTTGTTGGTAAGCACCACTAGCTATACTTGATTTTTCACAAGCATAACTCACTTTAATATTTTTGTAATGTTGTGTTGGAATATATAACATAACCTGCATGCTATCACTTGGATTACGAGCACGGTAACCAAGACCTGCTGGAGCATTCATACGTGCATTCATTGTATCACCACCAACATTATCAAAATAAGTTAAGTAAGTGTCAGAAACTCCATCGAAGGTTCTGTAAAAGATTTTTGCTTTTGCAGTATCAAGTATTGAGAAATCAGCAGTTATTCCAACATTTTTAAATGAGTTTGCAATTGATGATGCTGAATAAGTATTTGCTAAATTATTAAAGTTCCAATAGTGAATTAATTTAACTGAAGGAGGAGGAGGTAATGCTGTTCCATTTCCTGTAGTTGATAAAGTTGCATAAGTTGAATCAGCATTACGAACAACCCAAACCATCACATTATAATTTGTTCCTTGAATAAGATTTGAAACCGTTACAAAACCTGAATCTCCATTATACACACAAAATGCAGATGCATCATTTTGATAAGTTGTACCTGAACCAAAACTAGTATTTGCAACATATGCTGAAACTCCTTTATTTGGTGTTCCTGCAGTAATTGATGAAGATGCTTTTACAAACACAATCGTTGAATGTGCTGTATTATCATACCCTGCAGGCTTTGTCCAACTAATAGTTGCTGAAGTTGGTGTTACACCGTTTACAGTTAAAGCTGTCACAGGATTTGGTAAATTATTTGTTGTAGTAAGATTAGAAATTGCAGCAATTGAATATGCCGAATCAGCTAATCTTACGTTATAAATTACCGCATAATAATTTGTGGATTGAGATAATCCTGTGATGACAATTGTATTGTTAGTAGAATTCAAAACACATTTTGCATTTGCATCATTTTGAAATGCTGCTCCTGTTCCGAAAACAGCATTTGCTGTATAGAAATTTGCATTTTTATTTGGCGTTCCTTGTGTAATTGCCGAACCCGATTTAATAAATACCAAAGTTGCCATTGTTGTATTATTATATGTTGCAGGCTTTGTCCAGCTTAGTGTTAACGAAGTTAAATTTGGTATTCCAACAATTGAAGAAACCGCATCAGGAGGAGCCAAGCCAGAAAGAATATCTGCACTTGTACGTGGAAGTATTTCATATCCATTAAATGCATAAGGAGCTGAAGAACTTGTACTAAATTGTTGAACCATTCCAGTAAGATTAAATAAAGATGCTGTTGGTAATGCTGTTCCTGCTAATGCGCTACCTGCCAAAACTCTAACAATAATTGTATCTGTTAGATTTTGGGTATGACATAAAATATTTGTTGATGCTGTTGGCCAATTTCCTCCCGTAGGTATGGTATAAAAAATTAGGTTATTCATTTTAACCAGATCATTTTCATTTGCTTCAACCAATTGTGTTATTGGCGTTGGCGATTTTATAGTTTTACCTGATGCTATTTTAATAATTGTATCTGGAGCAAACTCAATAAAACCTCTGTAAGTTTGAACTATTCCAGGAACCTCTAAACTATCTCCTTCTGTTACAATATAACCAAATGTTTTCGACACATTAAAAACAGTTACACCTCCAGTATTATCTTTCAATAAAAATTGAGTACCTGCACTAGGAGATCTCTGATTAAATCCGTAAACCAAACCTCTAAGAGTATAATGACCGTTTATTGAATCGGCAACACCACTGGTTGGATTTGTTGTATTGATTTGACCAATATTAAATAATGGAGGACCAACAGGACCGCTAATTAAAGTATCACCTTCAACAGTTACATTATCAAAACGATTATTTCCAGCACCTGGTGCCGGTCCAAAACGAATTCTAAAAATTAAATTACTGTTATTAAAAGTTGCAGCATTTGAAATGGTAATTGTATTTAAATTCATCGGATTTGCAGTAGAAGTTACTGTAAAAGACGGTACCGATAATCCTGTTGTAATATAAGTGTTTCCACTATCCAAACTATAATCAAAAGTTTGTGTAGTTGGACCAGAACCTGATCTTTGTGTAGCATATTTAATGGTAATATTTTGATATTTTGTTGTGGGTATAAAAAGCATCAACTGCATGCTATCCCATGGATTTCTTGGTCGTAAACCATTACCTGCAGGAAACCCTAAACGCGCATTAGAAGTATCTCCGGATGTATTATCCCAATATGATAAATAAGAACTGCTTGTTCCGGTAAATGCTCTGTATGCGATAAATGCCTTACTTGTATCGAGCGAAGAATAATCTGCTTTTAAAGGAACTATTGTACTCGGGTTAACATTTGTAGATGATGTTAAAGTAAAATTATTAAAATGCCAGTAATGAATAAGTTTTTGCTGGGCATTACTTTTTGTGATTGTTGATAATAACAGAATGCCAGAAATAAGCATTTGCAGGAGTACTTTTCTTTTCATGAATTTGGTTTAATTATTTTCTTCAAAATAAAAACACCAAAATCAAGAACATGTTAATATAGCATTGCGTTTAAGTGATACAATTGTTACAAGAATATTAATTCACAAAAAAATACTTTAAATTATCACTCTGCTTTGATTAACTTTTTTGTAAATGATAAATTCTCTTCTTGAATTTTAAAAATAATAAAATAAAAACCTTTTGGCATATTACTAATATCAATTGTTTTTGATAAAAGTGATTCGGTGTGCATTTCTAATTTTAAAAATTCTTTACCTGAAATATCACGAATGGAGATTTCCATTTTCTTATCTAGGAGTTTTTCATTTATTCGAACAGACAAAATATTTCCTGATGGATTTGTAATAGAAATTGCATTTGCATCAAAAGATAATTCAGCAATGCCAGTTATGGATTCTTGTGGATCATTCGGACTATTTCCTGTTGTATTACTCTTAACAATAATTGAACTTACTATTGGATATTTATTTGATAACTGAAAAATTGAATTGATCACATCGGCAGGTGCTGAAAGGTTTTTTCCATAAGTTGTGCTATCATTAATTGAAATGCTCATACGCTTTCCATCATTGCCAATTGTTTTGTAAGAATGTGGAACATAACTCATATAATTTACTCCGTTTACCATCCAAGGTGAAAACAAAATATGATCATACCAATCTTTTGCTCCTCCATCAGTTCCGCATGAGTTTGGATGTATCAAATCCATCCGGGTTGAAGTAGTTTGATAAGCAGCATAGGTAGCACTGCCTTGCCAACTTGCAGGGTAAGTAAAAACTTTGTCGATAGCAAATGGAGGATCACAAAATCTAAAAGTAGTATCAGTTGAAGTGACCATTTGATTGTAACCACTCTCACTACTACTTCTTAAATTAAAATCTCCCATCATAATCATATTAGGTAAAAAAGCAAAACGCGTTTTTAAAGCATTAAATGTTGCAATTTGTTGCGTATTTCTAACTGTAGCATCTGAACCTGATTGTGTGTGAAAAAGTACTACATACAAAAAAGTAGTGTCGTGTGAATTTGCTAAATTCGAATCTTTATAATAAAATTTATATAAATCAAAATCGGTAACATTTACCGTTAAAACTCTTGTGTAAATATTTACCAATTTATTTTTATTGTAGAATAAAACATTCATATCTCCTCCTCTTGCTTCATTAGTATACTGACAATAATTATAAGATATATTTCCAGAAGGATTCAAAACATATTGTACTATCGAATCGCAAAAATCAATTGGCAAATTTCCATTAAAATCTGAAGGAAATCTTTTTATGGTACTCATTTTTACCAAACCTAAAATATCAGGTTGCGTATATGAAATGATATTTTTTAGATAATTACGCATCACTTTGTTTGAACCTTGACAAGCATCTCCATAATTTAATACATTATACGCCATTACTTTTAATGTATCATTTTGAGCAATCAATTTGACCGAAGTAAAAATGGTCATTGTTGCCAAGAAGAAAACAATTCGAAAATATTTATTCATTTTAGAGGTTTATATTTTTCAAACTTATTCTTCTGTTTTCACCGACAACATTATTAATTCACAATTAATATAAAGATAACAATAGATTTTTGGCGTGATGTTAATATTAACTCAAAATCAATTAATCTACACCACATCTTTAACAGCAAGTTATCATTTGATTAAATAATATTTTATTGAGTTTTAGTTAAAAAAAGTAATTCAACTTGCAACAAAATATTTATTGACCATGAGTTTTATTGTTTCAAAAAGGCTAAAGTTTAGTTCATTTATTTTCATTGCAAGTTTATTGGTTTGTACATTCTCAAATGCTAGAACAACAGCAAGTGGAGTTGAAATTGAAGGAAGTGTGCGTGATGCTAATACCAAAGAATATCTTATTGGAGCTATCGTGTATTTAAAAGATACAAAATTGAATACAGCTACAAATTTGGAAGGCAAATACAAGATCAAATATATTACCCCAGGAAAATATATTTTAGTATGTAAATATGTTGGATACAAAATTAAAGAACAAGAACTCACACTTTCAGAAGGAGTAAAAGAATTAAAAGTAAACATTTTAATCGAACCAATTTCAACTGAGTTAAATGAAGTAAGTGTAATAGATACATCAATTAATAAAGAGTCGGATCTTTTTAACAGAAAGCTTGAAATAAATGCACCAAGCGTTATTAATTCTATTTCTGCAAAAACAATTCAATTATCTCCTGATATTACAGTAGCAAATGTTTTACAAAGAGTATCCGGTGTATCTGTTGATAGAAATGCAAATGGTGAAGGGCGATTTGCTATCATCAGAGGAATGGATAAAAGGTATAATTATACTTTAGTGAATGGAATAAAAATTCCCAGTCCTGATAACAAGAATCGTTATGTACCGATGGATATTTTTCCGGCAGAATTACTTGAAAGATTAGAAGTGATTAAAGCATTAACTCCGGCAATGGAAGGTGATGCTATTGGAGGCGCAATTAATTTAGTAATGAAAAGTGCACCGGAGAAATTTATTTTCTCAGCGAATCTTTCAACGGGATACAGTCAAATATTTTTCGACAGACCATTTAGTAGTTTCAATTCGGGAGTAATTAACCCAAAGGCTCCCTCCGAAATTAATGGTCCAACTTATCAAGCAGTACCAAGCGATTTTCCAAGAGCAAATCTTAGTTATAAAGAAATTACTCCTGCTCCAAATACCAATTTTGGATTTACAATTGGGAATAGATTTTTAAAAAATAAACTAGGGGTAATTGTAGCCGCAACTTATCAAAATTCAAACAGAGGTTCTAATTCACAAGTATTATTACCAAGCTCACAACCCGGAGCTGCATCCAGCAAAGATGCAAGTTTGAACAATGGCATGCTGGTACAATTCTCAGACTACAATGGTCGTCAATATTCCACACAAATAACACGCATGGGAGCGCATGTATTTATGGATTATAAGCTCAATAAAAAGAATACGTTTACATTATATAATGGCATCATTCGTATGTCTGAAATTCAAACCAGACATCAAATAGATACTGTTTTAGAAAAGACAAGAACTGCCGGTCCCGGAACAGGTGAAGTTCATGAACAAGATCGTTCAAGAATGACCACACAAACAATTTATAATTCAACATTACAAGGTAAACATCAGCTAACACATAATATAAAAGTTGATTGGTCATTGGTGTATTCAATTGCAACCAGCGAAACTCCCGATTGGGCACAGTTTGAAAGAATACATGGTGTATCTTTAAAAAACGCGAACTCACCTGTTGACAGCAACGGAAATCAAGTATTAACGCCAACCTCAATAAACAAAATGACTTCAAGATGGATGCACAATACCGACCAAGATAAAACAGGTTATTTAAATTTTAGCTGGACCCCGAAGATTTTAAAAAGGGATGTTGAATTCTCAACTGGAGGATTGATGAGATTTAAAAATCGCAGCAGTTTTTATCAGGAATACACATTACAACCAATACCTAACACTGATGGAACACAACAATTATGGACAAATATTATAGATGCGCGCTATCAATTTCTTGGAATTAATGCCGGGTTGGGCGCACCTACAGATGCAAACAATTATACCGTTGACGAAAACATCACTGCCATGTATGGACAAGTGAAATTTGACCCAATTAGAAACTTACAATTAATCGGAGGAATGAGGGTTGAAAATACTTATGAAAATTATACAACTGCACAAGACCCTTCAAAATTTATAGGTGCAAATGGAACTCGTAAATATCAAGATATGTTGCCAAGTATTCACTTTAAATATGCATTAACATCACATCAAAATATTCGATTATCTTATTTCTCCTCAATCTCTCGCCCAGGTTTTTTTGAGATTATCCCGTATTCAATTCCCGGTGAAAGTTGGACAGAAATGGGAAACGTTTATTTGAAACATACGCAAGCCGATAATTATGATTTGAGATATGAGTTTTTCTCAAAAGGATCAAATCAATTAATGGCAGGCGTTTTCTATAAAAATATTACAAATCCAATTGAGTGGGCTCTTGTAAAAGAAGGAACATCAGGTTTGATTTTACAACCTCAAAATTATGGTAACGCTACAAATTATGGTTTCGAATTGGTATTTACAAAATTCTTTGGTGCTTTTGGTATTCATGCAAATTATACATATACCAACTCAAGTATTACAACATATAAGCAGATCTATTATCATGATGCGGCTAAGAACACGAACACATTTGACAGCATCGCTCAAACCCGCCCACTTCAAGGTCAATCGGCACATATCGGCAATTTTTCTTTACTATATAAAAACAGCAAATTAGGCATCGATGCACAATTGGCTTTAGTTTATACAGGAAGAAGAATCTCTCAACTTTCCGGATATTATGAATTAGATTATTGGCAGAAAGCATTTACACAACTTGATTTCTCAGCAGAAAAAAGAGCATTCAAAAAATTCTTTGTTTTCGTGAAGATCAATAATATTTTAAACTCACCACTCATTACAGAGATTGTTTATCCGAATAAATACATGACCGGCAAATTAATGTTGCCAATGCAGGATAATGCAAACAGCGTGACAGTAGAAAAAGAAATATTTTACCAAACCTATCTGATAGGTTTAAGATACAAAATCAACTAAAAACTAATCTCAATTTTAAACAACAAAACAACAATGAAAAAAAGTTTATTACAATTTGGTTTGATGGCTATGTTAGCTTCAACTATTTTCAGTTGCTCAAAAAGCAGCAGCTCAGAAACCGTTACTGTTTCAACTCCCCCTTTCCAACTGGGGCAAGCTGTAAGTGACGCATCACCTTTGGTAGGAAGTATTAAAGGAACAATGCTTACAGGAAAAACCTATACTGTAGGTGGCGACATTTTGATAAACGCTAGTGATACACTTCTTATTCAACCGGGTGTAACAATCAACATGGGACAAAGCGGTTACAATTTTGGAGTAAAAGGCACTTTATTATCTTTAGGAACTAAAGCACAACCAATTTGGATTACAGTAGCAGGTATTACTAAAACTGACCTGCCGGGAGCTCCAATGAATACTGACCCTGCATATAAAGGAATGTGGTGCGGCATTAATTGTGATTCTTCTTGTAAACTTGTTGTCATTAAATGGACACATATTGAATTTACTGGCGCAGTTTTAACCAATAGCATGATAACAGGAAATAAACCAGGAAGTAATTCTTATGGTATGTTTTTTCAAAATCCCAATACTGTATTCGTTATGGAAGATTCATGGTTTTACGGAGCTTTGGATGATTGCATGCGTCCTAATTGTAAATTCAGCATCATGCGTAATACATTCGAAAAATGTGGTTCACCTGCTATTGGTGGAGATATCATCAATGTTAAAAGTGGAGGTACTGGAGATGCTGCTTACAATCTAATTGTTGGTGCTGCTACTAATGGTACAAAAGCTTCAAACAAAGGAGGCACACCGGTTCAAACAAATTGCCGTTTCTACAATAACACATACGTTCATTGCGGTTACAAACAACCGGCTCCTGTGGGTCGCGCAGGTTCATGGAATTTCGAAGAAGGCGCAAAAGGAATGGCTTATAATGGTTTAGTGATTAACTGCCGTACAGGTTTAAGAATTGTTGCTAATCCATTGGCAGATACTGCTAACATAAGTTATGGTTACAACTTTAACTATGGCGATTCACAAGCAGTTTATAATTGGATTTACCCACCTGCTGATTTATCTTATCCTCAATCAACAGACATTCCTGCATTCACTCCTGCAGGTTATGTAAAAGGACAAGCTGTTCCTGTATATACTTATACCGGAACTGTAGGTGCTAACAAACCAATGTTTGTTAATTTCCCACTTCCTGCACAAATCGTTAATAAACTAATCGACATTCAAGCAGTTGGTTCTTTTGATTTCCATTTATCATCTAGTTCACCTTGTATCGGAAAAGGTTACACTGGTTTCTCTCCGTTAGCTGTTGTGCCTGTTAATCCAATTTATGGTGCAACAGAAATTACTCCTCCAGGTGCTGATTGTGGTGCATTCCAATCAAACGGAACAGGTAACCAACATTAATTTTTAAAATATTTTCATAAAAAAAAAGTCGAATTGCAATTGCAATTCGACTTTTTTTTATGCTGCTAACAACCATATTTAAAAGGCAAATCATCACAATTTGATAACGTTTGATTTACATAAATAATTAATCAGAATGATAACATTGTAATTATGAAAAAAATATTTTCTATCATTCTTTTGCTTGGGATATTAGCAACTTTTTTTGAGCAATGCAAACATGAATCCCCTGAACCAAAAAATGTTGTAATTACAATTGATACAACTCATAAAGACACTTCACATAAAACATTTCCTGACACAACTTATCATGCACCCAATACAGGTGATTCAACATGCTTCAATACACAAATATTACCATTAATAGTTTCAAATTGTTCAATGAGCAACTGTCATGATGTAACTAGTCATCAAAAAGGTTATAACCTAACAAACTATACTAATATTTCAAGATATGGTTATCCTATTTACAGTTCATTAAATAAGGGAAGTATGCCAAAGGGGCGTCCAGCTTTTACTGCTGCTCAAAAAGCTGTTTTCCTGAAATGGTTAACTGAAGGAGCACACGATGTTGAATGTGATACAGTATCATGTGATACTTCAAACATTACCTATACAGCATCTATACTTCCAATTTTACAAAATTATTGCTTGGGTTGCCATACAACAACATCTGCAAATTCATCAGGAGGGGGAATAATTCTAGACACTTATATTGCTGTAAAATCAAGCGCACAAACTGGTCATTTAATATGTTCAGTACAATGGACCGGAACTTGCTTTAAAATGCCAAAATCAGCATCACAACTTTCATCTTGCAACATTCATAAATTTACTATTTGGGTAAATAATAATTTCCCTCAATAACATTTTTATCACTTCAAATAAATTATATTAAGAATGTCATTTATAAATTGCTTTATACTATCAACTTTTCTTTTTCTTCAAACTTTTTCAACACTTGCTCAAAGTGGTTGCACTGATCCACATGCAACAAATTATAATCCTGGAGCAAAATTAAATGATGGTTCCTGCGTTTACCCGACAACACATTTCGAACCGATTATTAAAGGTGAATTTCCGAATACAATCATTAGCGAGTCATCAGGACTAGTTTGGACTAACGGAAAATTATGGACGCATAATGATAGCGGAAATCCAAATGAAATTTATAGCATTGATACTGCCAACGGAAATATTTTGCAAACGGTAACAATTGATAATTTTCCTAACACCGATTGGGAAGATATTGCTGCTGATAGTAATTTTATTTACATAGGAAATTTTGGAAATAATAATGGAAATAGAACAGACCTAAAAATATTGAAGGTAGCAAAATCGGATATTACAACTAACTCAATAGTTCATTTAAATGCCCAAGCCATTTCATTTTCCTATTCTGACCAAACAGTTTTTACTTCAAGCAGTTCTCATAATTTTGATTGCGAATCGCTAATTTCAATAAAAGATTCTTTATACATTTTTACTAAAGATAGAGGTGATCTTCAAACACGTGTATACAAATTACCAAAAATTCCTGGTACATATATAATATCACCTTACACAAGTTTTAATGTAAATGGTTTAATAACAGGAGCTGATTATAACCCGCAAACAAAAGAAATTGCTTTGATTGGATATTTTAGCGGACATGCAAATTCATTCATGTGGTTTTTGAGCGATTTTCAAGGTGATATGTTCTTCTCAGGAAATAAACGTACAATAGAAATCGGTAATGGAAGTGAATGGCAAACCGAAGGAATATGTTATTTTTCGAATGATCGATTTTTAGTTTCGTGCGAAAATGGAGGAACATTTAGTTCATCTTTTTTTACTGGAAATAAAGTTTGGTTAAACAAAACAACCGGAATTGATAATATTAAAAATGAAATTTGCAACATTTCTCCTAACCCTGTAAATAATGAAATGTTAATTAATAATTTGCTAAACCTTACTGGTTATATCTTTACAGATGTTTTAGGTTGTAAAATAAAATCTGATCGTTTAATATTTGGAAAAAATTTTATAAATATTTCAAGTTTTAAAGATGGCACATATTTTCTCTATTTGCAAAGAGAGAAGGATATTTACCAGATATTGAAAGTGATTAAAAATTAATTATTATTAAGATAATTTTCTTATCAATTATTGTATTTTTTTTACTTTTGAAGCATAAATTAAATTTATTATTGCCATTTGCAGATGTAAAGACGAAAAGCACCAACCTAAAGGTAAAAAGCATAACTATAAGTTTTATGCATTTCCTGTTGGAGATGAAAACTCATCATCAATTTGTGGAAGACGTAAATGTAAAAACCCTGGTTTAATATATTTGACTAAATCAGAACACATTGATTTTACCAAAGGTGAAAGAATTTTCAGTTTTGAATCAAACACTTCTAAGGTAAAGCTTGAAGATAAAGCGCCTGTTAAATTTTGACATAAGCTTAATCTATCATAAAAGTTATTTCTTTTCAACAACTAAAACTCCAAAAGTATTTGGCATAATAGGGACTTTAGGTTTTGGATGTTCATCTGTTACAGGTGGCATTTCTCCAAGCTCAGCAACTGATAAAAACAATTGATGCGTTTTATTATTTAGCGAAATAGTTTTGGCTCCTTTTTGTGTGGTGATTGTTTCCAAAACCCTAAAAGTATTTTCATTTTCTTCATTGATAACTGTGATTGTACCTTCACCATTTGAAGTAAATATATTTTTTCTTTGAGCATCAAAAACCAATCCGTCACAATGATCTCCGATTGTTAAAGTAGTAATCACTTTTCCATTTTGAGCATCTGTTACTACCATTAATTTATTTCCACAAACAGAAAATAACCGATGGTTTTTATTATCAATTGCCAAACCGGTTGGCTCATCACCGGGTAGAATGCTCCAGGTATTTTCAATAGCAAAAGTCTTTGAATTGATGACTGCAATTTCATTTTTATTTTCGATGTTCACATAAACTAAACCGTTATTATTTGATACCGAAAATTCAGGTTTTCCACTAAGTGATATAGTTGAAATTACTTTATCTGTATTTGCATCAATTACTGTTGCATTGTTTGTTCGTCCATTAAAAACAAAAACTTTTTGCGAAAAATTATCAAACAAAATTGCATCGGGATTTATTCCTGTAACTTTAACTTTTGAAATTATTTGCAACGTTTTTAAATTGAAAATAGTTACTGAGGTATCTCTCCCATTACTCACATATCCCTTGTTTAAATTTTCGGCTAAAGCAATTCCGTGCACGCCTTTAGTTTCTTCAATGATGCCAACAACTTTTTTATCTTTTGTATCAACAACATTTACAACAGTTCCATGTGAAACAAATAAACGATTAGTATTTTCATCAACAGCCATGTAATCCCAACCTCCATTTCCTTCAATATTTATTTTAGAAATCTTGTATGATGAATTTATTTGCTGAGCACTTACAGAATAAATTCCGCTTAGGAGGATTGCTAATGTTGTTAGATGATTTTTTTTCACTTAATTGTTATTAAAAATATGGATAACAATATTAATGATTAAAGTTCCATTTTATAGATGGGTTTTTGTTATTAAATCATTATTTAAAGATTGATTTTAAGAATTTTACCACCACATTTTTTTGTAAAATGCAAGTATAAAGTGACATTTATAGTTATAAAGTGGCAGCTGGAGTTCACGCTAAAACCATGGAAATAGTTGTTGTTTAATAAAAAGCATTTTAATGTTTACAACTCAAGTGGTCGCCATTTTTTTTTAATACTGGACGACAGGTTTTGTTTCTGTTTTTTTGCAAATTGAATATTTAAAAAAAATTAAATACAACGATTTTCTAAAAGCAATCAACAATTCACAAATGGAAGAAAAAGTGATCTCAACAATTTTAAGAAAATTCGAAAAATCATTTACAAAATTGAATGCATTTATTGACATCAATTATATTACACACGCGATTAAAACGGGGTACTAAAAATTTGGAATTCCTACAAGGGTCTTAACTTTTTGTCCACTCAAAAGTAAAGGCTCCAGTTCTAGGTTATTTACTTACAGTAAACTTACCAGATTTGATCAGTTGTCCGTCTTGGGCCTTGATCTGATACAAATAAATTCCATTACTATAATTGTTCAGGTTGATTTGCGATTCGCCAAATGATGTACCTACATTTTCAATTAACTTCCCAGTTATATCCATTACTGAAATTGATTTTGCAAGATTGCCTTCAATTGCAAAGTTGATCACGTCTTTCGCAGGATTTGGAAATACTTTTACCGAATTTGAAATTGCTGCCATATCATTAATCCCTGCATTTACGGTCATTGTTACCTGATTGCATGAAGAATTATTTACTATATTTACATCAACATTTCCACCATTCTGCAAATAAGCTACAGCACAAATAGAAGCTCCTGAGAATGTAGTTATATTAAATGGCAATGAAGGCGTAACTGTAAAATCCAGAACACCATTTGTAGCAACCGCACCATGGCTAATGTTCGCTCCCCATCTAATACCGGCAGTTCCATTTACTGTATGTGTTATTGGAACAAGAGATCCATTCTGATTGAAACACATGATAACAAAAATCGTGTCTTGTGCGGTAAGTGCTGGTCCAAGATTTACTATTTTACCTGACGGACTCACTGGAATACCATTAATAATTGCTGAATATGGAGTTGGGGTAGTCAATGTAGTACTGATGTCTTTTTGAGCAAATACTGCTGTTGTAACAAAAACACTCATTATAAGTAATAATTTTTTCATCTTTATTTTAATTAAGGTCTTTCTACAAATATTAGGAAATAGTTTCATGTAAAAAATTATTTTCCCCTCTTATCCACATGATAATGTTGCCTTACTATTTTCCATTTCGCTTCGCCAACAATTTCCTGTAACGTTTTCAATCAGCATCTTTTATTTACCTTACTGACTTCAGTTCGCTTTTCATTGTTCCTTTATCACGCTTAACAGAAAAAGAGCTTCATGCCTTTCTTTATCAGTTTTAAAATAATTAATGCTGCCGGTTTTTTTTTCCGTTCGAAGATTCCTGTTGTTGGATTAAGATAATAATAGGAAATGAACCAGGGTTTAGATAAATCCCCGATTAAGTAATGCGCATGCAAATTTTTGTTGTTGTTAATTTTTGTTGTTTTTGTAAATAGCTACCAACCTATTCACAAAACATAACTCCCGCACCTTTAAAACTTGCTGTCTCACTTTTGTCAGACTTAAAACAAAAAGAGGTCTACAATTTCTTGAAGACCTCAGTGTTTATTGGTTGCGGAGACAGGACTCGAACCTGTGACCTTTGGGTTATGAGCCAAGCAACGACTTTCAATAATCTGACTATCAGAGAACTAATTATACATATTTGAATGATTTTACCCTCTTTTGGCGCACTTGTGGCGCAGCAAATTGAGCATTTATTGTAAAATCATGTCAAATGTAGTTTAATA
>CAIUEQ010000112.1 GCA_903898215.1 uncultured Bacteroidota bacterium
ATATTCTTATTTTCAATATGATAGGAAATTCTTCCGGGTGTTCCTACAAGCACTGTTGGCGGATGCGAAAGGTTATTCTTTTCAATGCTAACTGCATGTCCGCCATAGCAGCAATTAATTTTAAAACCAGAATTCATTTGTTTAAATACCTGTTCAATTTGTATGGCTAATTCACGTGTAGGAACAATAATAACAACCTGAACGCCTTCTTTAGCAGCATCAATTTTTGTTAAAGTTGGAATAAGAAACGCCAGAGTTTTTCCTGAACCTGTAGGTGCAATTAAGGTGATATCGTTAGGTTTTGAAAATGCTTCGATGGTAGCAAGTTGCATTTCATTTAACGATTCGATATTGAAGTTTGATAGTATTTGAGAATTATTCATCTGGAGATTTTTTGCCTGAAATTAATTCTGCAAGATACGCCCGATATTATTGTGAGGCAAATAGGATGAAGTTGAGAGTCTTCAAACTAACCTTAAAGGTCGCAATGAAAAAAGATTAATTACTGATTGCTTTTTTTAGTGTGAAAGCAAAAGTGGTACCTTCACCAACGTTACTTCTTACGTTTATTGTTTGGTCGTGAGCTTCGATGATATGCTTAACAATTGCTAGTCCTAAACCAGTTCCACCCGGGCCTGATTCACGAGATCTGCTTTTATCTACCCTATAAAATCTTTCAAAAATTCGGGGCAAATGTTCTTGAGAAATACCTTCACCGTTATCAGCAATTTCAATTAAAATATTTTCATCCATATCATAATATGCTGCGGTGGTTGTTCCCATTTCGTTTCCGTATTTAATGGAATTTCCAATTAAGTTTAGAAGCACCTGGCGAATTCTATACTTATCAGCCAAAACATAAAACGGTTTATTACAACCTTCTTTAATCATTAAAGTGATGCCTCGTTCTTTAGCTCTAATTTCTAATTGCTCATAAACATCTTTTAATAATGAATTGATATCAAATCGTTCCATTTCCATGTTTAGTGCATCCGATTCGAGCTGTGAAATTGCAAGCAGATCGGCAACGAGATCACTCAACCTATCAACACCTTTTGCAGCTTTTTTAAGGAAACGAATATTTACATCCGGATCATCAATAGCACCGTCAATCAAGGTGTGGATATAACCTTGGATATTAAATATTGGTGTTTTTAATTCGTGAGAAACATTGCCTAAAAATTCCTTACGGAACTCGGCAAGTTGTTTTAATTCATCAATAGCTTCTTTTTGATCGCGAGCCCAATTGATTACTTCTTTATTCATATTAGAAATAGGATCCTGACTCCAGTCAAAATTGCTCAATTTCGCATCATACTTTTGAGTTTTAAGGCTATGAATTGTTTTATAAATCAGTTTTATTTTTTTATAGATGAAATATTCTATCGAATAAAAAAACAGCAGAAAAGTAAATATCAATGTAATTCCAAAAGAAACTAAAGTGTAAAATCCATTATACTCGCTTACCAAATAAGTAATAATAGATTCGAACAGCGCTAGTATCAGGGCAATTACAAAGGCAATATAAATAGGCTTAGGATTTCTTATCATATTTCAAATTTATAGCCAACACCTTTTACAGTGCCAATATATTCATCACCTATCTTTTCTCGGATTTTACGGATGTGAACATCAATTGTTCTATCAACAACAAGCACATCATCACCCCAAACTTTTTCTAAAATATGTTCACGTGTAAAAACTTTTCCGGGTTTGCCTGCCAATAAATAAAGTAATTCAAATTCTTTTCTGGCAAGTTGTATTTTGTGATCTCCACGATAAACTAAAAATGTTTCTCTGTCAATAATCAAATCGCCAACGGTGAGTTTTGATTCAACAATTTCTTTATTTTTTCTTCTAAGGATTGCGCTTAATCTACTTAATAAAACGCGTGGTTTGATAGGCTTCGCAATATAATCATCGGCACCTGCATTAAACCCTGCTATCTCCGAGTATTCTTCAGAACGAGCTGTCAGAAAAATGATAAATGATTTTGAGAAACTTTTATCGGATTTCATCAATTTACATGCTTCAATTCCATCCATTACAGGCATCATCACATCAAGTAAAACCAAATCAGGTTTTATCTTTTTCCCTATAGTAATTGCTTCCTGCCCGTTATGAGCAAGATGAACTTCGTAACCCTCTTTTTGAAGATTATATTCAATAAACTCAAGAATGTCATCTTCATCGTCAACTACAAGTATTTTGTAAGGATTTTCCATGTTAATTTTTTTATTCAACATTAGGGGTGCCTTTTAACTCCAATATTAATTAATAGTTAACTTAATGTTAAGTGCTCAATTGCTTATTGGATATTTAAATCCAGCCTTTTCTTTTAAAGAAAATTAAAACTGAGCCCGAAGCAGCCATCATCAATAATAGGCTAAAAAGAAATCCCAGTTTGGCATCAGCCATTGGGATAACTAAAAAGTTCATTCCAAAAATTCCTGATATTAAAGTAGGAGGCAAGAAGGCAATAGAGAAAACAGTAAAACGTTTCATGATCCTATTTTGCTCGAGGTTGATCAAACCTGTAATGGTTTCCTGCAAATATTCCAAACGTTCAAAATTGAAAGCCGAATATTCAATCAATGAAGTGATATCTTTTAGTACAATTCGTAAACGTTCTTTTTTGTCTTC
>CAIUEQ010000113.1 GCA_903898215.1 uncultured Bacteroidota bacterium
ATTACCTTTGAAATGAAAAGTAGCCAACTCATAAAAATACTCAAAAATGATGGATGGTATGTAATTAGGCAATCCGGAAGTCACATGATGATGAAACATCTTTTAAAATCAGGGCAATTTGTTGTTCCTGATCATGGGAGTAGTGAAGTTGGTAAAGGCCTTGAAAATAAAATATTGAAAGCTGCAGGTTTAAAATAGGCAATATGAAAAGTAAGAAAATAGAAATAATTGTGGAGCGAACTAAAACAGGATATTCTGCATATGCTCAAAAATACCCTATTGCATCAACCGGCAAAAACTTGAATTTACTTAAAAGTAATTTTCTTAAAGCATTGAATTTTTATTTTGAAGATGATCATAAAATGTTTTCTGAAGACGATTTAAAAATAGTTTTAGACTTACCTCAATTTTTCGAGTTTTATAAAGTAATTAATGCAAAAGCTTTGTCAGAAAGAATTGGGATGAATCAAAGTTTATTGGCTCAATATATTGGCGGACAAAAAAAGCCTTCTGCATCACAAGTGAATCGTATTTTAACCGGTGTTAATCAAATAGGTAAAGAACTTTCGGAAATAAGATTTATGCTTTGAGAGAAGGGATGGTTTATTTGTCTTTCATGATTATTAATCATGATTCAACTGTTAGCATCCCTCCAAATTAATTCTACATTTGCCAACCCATGTCAGAAAGTAAATCAGATAAGAAATATAAAAAAGGCAGCGCATTCGATTTTCCTTTATTGAATCGGATTTATGCTTTAGCAAAACCATATAAACGAAAATTATATATAGCCATAATACTCACTTTGTTGATGTCGTTTATGGGGCCTCTTCGTCCGTTTTTAATGCAATATGCTATCGATCACTATATCGCATTTAACAATTCTCAAGGACTCATCAATATGTGTATGCTGATTTTAGGATTGCTCATTTTGCAATCGCTCATGCAGGTTTGGAGTACAATTTTAACCAATTATTTAGCTCAAAATGTGATCAAAGATTTGCGCTTGAAAGTGTATGTTTATCTTACTTCATTGCGATTAAAATTTTATGATAAAACTCCTGTAGGGACATTGGTAACCCGTACTGTTTCTGATATTGAAACCATTGCAGATGTTTTTAGTGAAGGTTTAATAAATATTACCGGAGATATTTTACAGATCATTTTTATTCTGATCATGATGTTTTATTCCGACTGGAAATTATCGATTGTAAGTTTATCTGTTCTGCCAATTTTATTGTATGCCGGTTATTTGTTTAAAGAAAATGTGCGTGTTTCATTTGAAGATGTAAGAACGCAAGTTGCTAAGCTTAATACTTTTGTTCAGGAACATATTCAGGGCATGCAAATAGTTCAGATATTTAATAGGGAGCAAAAGGAATTGAACAATTTTAAACTCATTAATAATGAACATCGGAAAGCACATATACGCTCGGTTTTTTATTATTCGGTTTTTTTTCCTGTTGTAGAAATTGTAGCAGCAATCTCTACAGCATTAATCGTTTGGTATGGTTCAAAAGGTGTGATGAATGGACAAACTTCCATAGGAACAATGATTGCATTTATCATGTATATCGGAATGTTTTTTAGACCGATCAGGCAATTGGCCGATCGATTTAATACTTTGCAAATGGGCATGGTGGCATCCGAACGTATTTTTAAATTATTGGATGATACCGATAATATTGAGCCTACAGGAAATACTATTTTAGAAAAAGTGGAAGGGGAAATTGAATTTAATGATGTGTGGTTTGGTTATCATCCAAATGAATACGTCTTGAAAGGAATTAATATCAAAGTTGGAAAAGGAAAAACTTTAGCGCTAGTGGGAGCAACCGGTGCAGGCAAATCATCTATTATAAATTTACTGAGCAGATTTTATGAGATTGAAAAAGGGGAGATCTTAATTGACAAGAAAAATCTTTCTGAACTTGAGATCAGAAGTGTGCGAAAACATATTTCTGTTGTGATGCAGGATGTTTTTTTATTTAGTGGAAGTGTGATGGATAATATTCGTTTATACAATAAAAATATCAGCGAAGAAAAGATTATTGAGACTGCAAAAATGTTAGGTGCGCATCATTTTATTGATAAATTACCAAACGGATATCTTCAGGATGTTCACGAAAGAGGAGCAACACTTTCTGTAGGTCAACGACAATTAATTTCTTTTGTTAGAGCAATGGTAACCGATCCGTCTGTTTTGATTTTAGATGAAGCAACTTCGTCAGTCGATAACGAAACTGA
>CAIUEQ010000114.1 GCA_903898215.1 uncultured Bacteroidota bacterium
AAGGACGGTGTTATAATCTCCCACATTATCCGTAAGAGCTTCACCATTTTTAGAATTGCCAGACATTTTCAGATAAGTAATATCTAATCCTGCAAGTAGATTCATTTTTGGAGAAAGTGCATCATCAAAATCTTTTGCATCATCGGGGTCAATTGTAAACGTGGTAACTTTTCTAAAATCTCTGCGACTTGAAATTTCTTCTTTTGTTATTTTATCAGAAATTTTATTTGCTTCGCGTTCTACTTCCTGTGGAAATTTATAAGAAAAACCAAACTCAGCAACAATAGCATGCATCTCGGTTTCGTGATTTCCCGGCCTGCCAATTACTTCTATAATTTCACCTATTGGATTTTTATGTTCGAGCGACCACTCGGTAATTTTTGCAATGGCTTTATCACCATTTTTTGCATTGCTGATTTTATCAAGAGGAATAAAAATATCGGTGTACATTTTCTTATCATCAGGAACCAAAAATGCATGATTAAAACTGAGTTGAACAACACCAACAAATTCCATCCGATTGCGTTTAGTAACTTCAACAACCTCTCCTGTTTGTTTGTCGCCACCACGCTTTGCAAACAAATTTATTTTTACTCTATCTCTGTCTAATGCTGTATTTAAATTTTCGGAAGTAATTAAAATATCATCGCCACCTTCATCAGGAATTACATAAGCAGTTCCGCGCTGTGTCATTTCCACTTTCCCTTCAATAAAATGATGCTTGAAAACTGAGATGTATTTTCCGGGAGAAACTTCTTCTAGTGCACCATCTTTTACCAATAGTTTCATTGCCAGAATAATCTCGTCACGACCTTGTGTGCTGTCAATTTCGAGCTTTGCTGCTACTTGTTTTGGATTAAGTATCTTCTTTACGTTACCATCAAAAATTCTTTGAACAGCACGTTTTACTTTTTCGATATTTGATTTCAAGAAAATGGAATTAATGATGATGAAATTTATAGAAACATCACAAAATGTATAAGTTTTATTTTTTCTTTTTCGCTTCTTCGCGTTTTTTATCTTGCTTATCAGCACGGCTATTTCCAAAAACCGAAACTGCAAAATACCTGCCCGGATAATCCTGCATATCTTTCATCAAAGCCGTAAGTTCAGCACTCGATTTTGTGAGGTTATCATACAATTGTTGATCGTTTGCCAGTTTCCCCAAAGAGCCTTCACCTTTATTTATTTTTTCGATGGTGACAGCAAATTCGCTCATCACTTTATTAGTATTATTAATAGTTGCAGCAAGATTTGATGCAGCGAGAGAATCGCTAATCAGTGAAATATTTTTTAACGTTTTTGTAATTACTTCGTTGCTGTTTTTTAAATTACGCATAATCGATTCGGCAGAAGTAAACATCTCTTTCACCTTATCATTTTCAATTGATGAAAGTTCATCCAAGCGAGCAGTAATATTTTTAACATGAAGCATTGTTCCTGAAAAATCATTTATCCCATTCGCAAGTTTTTGTGTTCCGGTAGAGTCGAAAATCTCGTTCATACTTTTCAAAACACGATCAAGCGTAACCAATACTTTTTCACTTTTATCTTTTAGTGGAGATACAATTCCTGAAATAGCAGATGTTAATGACTCTTCAACACCTGAAGTTAAGGTATCGTAATTCACTAATATTTCTGCATTGTTTGACAAGGTTAATGAAATCACTTTTGTGCCTAAAAGATCTGTACTGATAATAGTTGCCCTTGATTGTTTAGGTAATTTAATATCACTGTTAACCATCATTGTTACCAATATCTTACTTGCATCTCCTTTGTTAAGCATGGTAATATCAGTAATCTGTCCAACCATTAATCCATTAATAGTTACCTGAGTAGATTTTACAATTCCATCAACATTTTTGTATACCACAAAATAAGTATTGCTGGATTTAAAAAGATCGAACCCTTTTAAAAAATTATAACCTAGCACAAAAACTGCTATTCCTAAAAATGCAAAAACACCTACTTTTATTTCTTTTGAAAATTTGATCATTTATAAAGCTTTGCCGGCAAAAATAATGTTTTCGTATGAAGTTAAAATAATTAAGATTTTTGTATAAAAAATATGTTGGTGGGGCTATTTGTTACCTTCAACTTGCCTTTTATATTCTTTCACACCTCTGGCAATCGACTCTGCAATTTTTAATTGTCCTTCTTCGGAAGTTAACATCTTCCTATCGGTGTTATTGCTTAAAAAGCCAGTTTCAATAAGCACGCTGGGCATTTTGCTTTGCCATAAAACCAGAAATCCTGCTTGCTTCACTCCTCGGCTTTCGTGATTTGATTTATTAAAATTGCTCTCAACGATTGATGCAAGTTTGATACTTTGCTCTAAGTAAGCACTTTGTAAAAATGAAAAATAAATATGCGCTTCTGGAGATTTAGGATCGAACCCTTCATATTGCTCCTGATAATCTTTTTCCAATAAAATTACATCGTTCTCACGTTTTGCCACATCAAGGTTTCCGTCACTTTTATGCAATCCCATCGAAAAAGTTTCGGTTCCCGATGCTTCCTTTTTTTTGTTTGCATTACAGTGAACTGAAATAAATAATCCCGCATTATTTCGGTTTGCAATTCCTGCTCGCTCATGCAATTCAATAAATTCGTCTGTTTTCCGGGTATAAATAATTTTAACGTCTGGCATTATTTTTTCTAATGCGTCACCTAATTTTAAAGCAATGCTAAGCGTAACATCTTTCTCTCTTGCACCGCCATACATGCAGCCATTGTCGTGCCCACCATGGCCTGCATCAATTGTTATTATCTTTATTTTTCCATCTTGCGAGTTGGATGGTTTATTTGCAGAGATGAAGAGCAATAAAAAACATGCGATTGCTATGCTCTTAAATTGCGCTAAGTTTTTAACTTTAATTAAGTTTGCGGACGTTGACATATTCAGTACACAATTTTAGTTTAGTTTTTTCAAACATAAAACAGGCAGGTATTAAACTTATACCAGCCCTGCTGTTAATTTGTTCATTTGTGAACGCACAAAATATTACTCAGTCAAAAACAAAAACTAAAAAAGACAAACAAAAGCAATCCATTCCTAAGCAAAAGACTGACTCACTAAGCCTTCATAGTAAAGACTCGATGGTGATGATTCAAGCAAGCATCCCTGAAGACACATCCACTTTTGACCCGATGGATACAACACATTTAAAAAGATCCAAAGATGCTTTAAGTAAAAGTGTGAAATATAAATGCCGTGATTCCATCGTATATTATTCGAGCAAAAAAGTAATTTACCTTTATGGAGATGCCAAAGTTTATTATGATGACTTAACGCTTACCGCTGATTTTATTCAAATCGACCTCAATAAAAATGTGGTGACGGCATTGCCCACTCTTGACACTTCGGGAAATATAGTTGGGATGCCAAAGTTTAAACAAGGAGCTCAGGAATTTTCGATGCGTAAAATTTCATATAATTTTGATACCAAAAGAGCAACTCTTAGTGATCTTAAAACCAGAGAAGGCGAAGGATTTGTGGTTGGTGACCATGTAATCAAAAATGAATTTAATGAATTGGGAATTCGCCATTCAAGCTATACTACCTGTGAAGCAGATACTCCACATTTTGCTATTACAGCCGCTAAATTAAAAGTGATCCCTGATAAAAAAGTTGTAGCCCAATGGCCAAATCTTATCATCGAAGGAATAAATACTCCATTGGTTTTTCCGTTTGCTATTTTCCCAATCAAAAAAGGGCAATCTTCGGGAATAATTATTCCACAATATGGAAGTGACATTTCAAGAGGATTTTTTTTAAGAGCCGGTGGATATTATTTCGGTCTTGGTGAACATGCCGACATCCAATTAACCGGTGATATGTATTCCAATTTTAGCTGGGGAGGACATTCAGTTTTCAGGTATGCAAATCGTTATCACTTTAGTGGAAACCTAGTATTTAATTTTAACGATAATCAATATGGATTACCTGAAGATCCGGGATTCCATAAGGATAAAGGATTTCAACTTACATGGCTTCACTACCAGGATCCAAAAGCCAGACCGGGAACAAATTTTTCGGCAAACGTAAATATTGCCAGCAGTACCTATTTGGCAAACAACTCCTACAATCCCGCAAATATTATTACCAACCAGTTAAGTTCAAGTGTTGCCTATTCAAAATCGATGAAAGGCGGGAAGTATAATTTTAGTACAAATGCCCGCGTTGCACAAAACGTTTCAACGCGAGATATCAGCATATCATTTCCTGACTTCACTTTTAACGTTAGCAGTTTCAATCCTCTTAAACCAAAATATAAAAGTGTTTCCGATAAATGGTATGAAAACATTACCATGAATTATGGAAATCAATTTAGAAATGAATTTGCTTCAAAAGATTCTTTACTTTTTAAAAGCCGAACTGCAACTGACCTAAATGCATTTTACGATTCTACCGGACGATTTGGAATGTTGCATAATTTGCCAATCTCAACAACATTTAAATTGTTTAAATATTATACGCTTTCCACTCAAGTGAGTATTACTGATTATATGTATTACAAAACTATACGAAGAGAACTCGACACTTCAGACAGAGAGAATCCAAGAGTTGTAACAAAAAATGTTGACGGGTTTCAAAATGCACTTACCTACAGACCGAGTGCTTCGTTAAGTACAAAATTTTATGGAATGGCACAGTTTAAAAAAGGTCCTATTTCTGCATTCAGGCATGTACTTACTCCAACAATAGGTTTATCGTATGTGCCCGATTTTAGTGACCCAAGCTATGGTTATTACAAAACATATAAAGATGCATCAGGAAAAGAAGTTAAATATTCGATTTTTGAAAAGGGTTTATTTGGCGGACCGGGAACAGGCAAGCAAGGAAATATTGATTTTGGTTTAGATAATAATTTGGAGATGAAAGTTTGGAGAGGAAAAGACTCTGCACGAAAAGAAGAAAAGGTCCAATTATTTTCGTCATTAAGTGCAAGAGGTTCCTATAATCTTATTGCCGATTCGCTAAAACTAAGCATGATTTCACTAAGTGCGCAAACACGTTTATTTAAAAATATTTCTATCAACGCATCATCATCTCTCGACCCTTATGTAAATGTTATTGATACTTTTAATGGATATAAATCGATTAGAAGAATAAACACTTTTTATCTTACTGACCAATCGATTCCCGGAATAATCAGGACAGCAAATATTGGTTTATCGGCTTCATTTAATCCTGCACTTTTTAAATCGGCATCGGTAAAAGACAAAGACGGATATGCCGGAGAATTGAAATATTTAAATGATTTCCCAAGCGAATACGTGAGGTTTGATATCCCTTGGCAACTAACAATTAATTATACCATTGGATATGATATGTATGCAAATTTAAATAACCCTTCGGCAAATAAATTTGTACAAACTCTTAATTACTCAGGAGATTTTAGCTTAACAAAAAAATGGAAGGTAACCTATAACTCCGGTTACGATTTCAGGTCGAAACAGATTTCGTTTACTTCCATCAATCTTGTGAGAGATTTACATTGCTGGGAATTTAAATTTGATTGGATTCCGTTTGGTCCACGACAAAGTTTTTTGTTTACGATAAAAGTAAAAGCTGCCATGTTGCAAGAGTTGAAACAAACACGCAGGCGTGAATGGTTTGACAGAACTATTTAGATATGCTGATGCGGGAATGCGTAGATGTGTAGATGTTGTATGTCAGTTCGAGCGGAGTCGAGAACAAATTATATCTTCTACTCAAAAGTGAATTAAAAACAAAGCCCTATACTTCGTAATCAACAACTCTTCTTTCATTTCTTGCCTCAGCAATAAAAGGCATTATTTCTTGATGCAAAGGATGGTTGGCATAAAAAGTTAACGCCTCTTTACTTTCAAATTCTGAATACAAAACAACATCAGCTGATTCGGCTGAATGCAAAAAATCTATTCCAACTTCAATGTTTATCAAACCTTCAATTTTGCCTTTTAAACTTTCCAGTTTTTGCTTGATGGCATTTGCATTTTCAACTTTAGATAAACCGTTGGCTTCATCTTTTAATTTCCAGAATACTATATGTTTGATCATGATGTTTATTTATTTTTTCTTTTATAATTAACGGTCTGAAGTATAATGCGTCTGACTACTATAAAAATTCAAACCCGATATCTTTTCTAAAATATTTTCCTTCAAACTGAATTTGTTCAGCATTTTTTATTGACATTGAAACAGCTTCTTGAACTGTATTTCCTAAAGAAGTTACAGCCATCACTCTTCCGCCATTTGTAAGGAGTTCTTTATTTTCATTCAGTTTAGTTCCTGAATGAAACAAAATAGAATCAGCAATACCTTCTATTCCTTTGATAACTTTTCCCTTTTCATAATCTTCGGGATAGCCTGCCGAAACAAGCATCACAGTTGCTGCACATAAATTGGAAACTTCTAATTTATATTCGTTTAATTTCCCCTCAGCACAAGCTTTCATCATGGCTAAAAAATCAGAGTTAATTAAAGGTAAAACTGATTCCGTTTCCGGATCGCCCATCCTACAATTATATTCAATCACAAAAGGATCATCTCCAACTTTCATTAATCCAATAAAAATAAAACCAACATAATTGATGCCTTCACTTTTTAAACCGTTTACAGTTGTTTCAATAATTC
>CAIUEQ010000115.1 GCA_903898215.1 uncultured Bacteroidota bacterium
GGAGGTGATGGAAGTACATAATGATCTAATTTTCCGTTTCTGTTTAAATCCAATTCTAATGAATATTTTCCATCAGCATTAACATCTTCTCCTAAATATGTTGCACGGGCACGAATAAAATGTTCGGTTAATTCTTGTCGTGTTTCGGGTGTGCTTGTATAACCTCCATTAGAAACAGTTTGCGGTCCAAGTTTATTTGCAGCAACGTAAGCAACAACATAGGTAAATGATTCACCCGGTTCAACACTAACAAGCGGACCAGAAGAAAGTAATTGCAACCAGTTATTTGGAATTCCATTTACCGGACCATTTGGATTGATCAAAGTTAGTGAATCAACACCTGCTGTCATTTTATTATAGCGTGTTAAATCATCAGAAGGTTTGGTGTATTCGGGAGTAACATTTGAAAAGTTCCAAAAATTATAATTCACTTGAGGGACAGTAAAACCTCTGGTAAGAAATGTATCGGGTTTATCAGGATTAAAAAACATTCCTCTCCAACTTATTCCCAAAAATTGCATTGCGCCATAGGATTTTATATAGTTGATATCATCAGCATTTACATCACTCAAATAAGCATAAATCGATTTGTATTTTGTATCAACTCCATTACGTCCTTTATTATAAAAAGCTGTCGAAGTTTGTCGAGTTACATTTACATTTCTCACAACCAAATCAGCCCACTGACCTAGCCAAACAGAATCCCAACGGTTTGTTGATTTGTTGGTGATGGTATATTGGCAAATAATAAAAAAATCAGCAAAAGGATAATTCCATGAATACGTTTCGAGATGAACATGCGCACCTAATGGATTGATATGTCCGCCTATCGGAATGCTTGTTCCGGGAACAATGGTACTGTCATCAAAAAAATCAAATATCAAATCCTGATGAGAAATTGCTGAAGCAGAATAGTTGGTACTGTTTGTTAATGACGATCGTTGAGATGGTGCATACAAAGGACTAAATTCATATCCCGATGCTCCTGTTGAATATCCAGATGAAGCATCAAAAGCACTTGTAGAAACAAATTTTTGTCCGTTTACAATTGCTCCTATCCACATTCCCGATTCAAATAAATGTTCTTTTCCTCGTTGAGGAAACGACATAGATGAAGGTCCCGAAGTGCTTGTTCCTATTTTTGGATTTCCAATTGTACCCGCACTACTGAAAGTCATATTCACTCTCCCAATAGTTGAAGTTTGTTGTACAAATCCAACTTGCCCATGAAGATCAAGAACAATAAATAAACTAATCAATAGAAAAAACTTCATTTTACTTCGGTCCAATTTTATTGCTACAAATATGTATTTTTAAATGAAATGATTTTGGGATTTCTACTTTATTAAATAATTAATTTTTAAATTTCAATTCACTATCAACACATTGCAATCATCATCTTTCAAAACTCTTGCCTCATAAGGCTTTCAGAGGACACTTCAGCATATTCAAACCAATCACTTGTCAATTTTTTTATATCCAACATTCGGTGTTAAAAAATTGTTATGCCATATAAAGCGTTACCCCAAATCAATAAGTTACGAGTTATTAACTTATGATAAAATATCACACTCTGTGGAAAAGTTAGCGATGAATATGAAGTAATTAGTGTAACTTTTGTAATTCAATTCACAATCGATACACAGCTTTAAATTATTATGTGTACAAATGAAAATGTGAGAAAGAAATATTTTTTGAACCATCGATAAAACTACATTTGGTGAGTAATCTATTTATAAAATTAATATCCCGATAAAAAATCGGATGTGCGAAAGAAACCATGGCAGAAAATACACGTAATAAAAGAGTAAGAAATCTTGATATCAATTCAATTATTGAAGGAGGAAAAATACAACCACAAGCAGTTGATTTGGAAGAGGCCGTTTTAGGTGCCTTGATGCTTGAAAAAAATGCCATCACCATTATCTCAAATATTTTAACACCTCAAAGTTTTTATAAAGAAGCTCACGTTATTATTTTTACTGTGATACGTGAACTTTTTAGCACTGCTCAACCAATCGATATTTTAACGGTAACACAAGAGTTACGCAAACGTGGTCAGCTCGATATTGTTGGTGGCGCATATTATATCACCATGCTCACAAACCGTGTGGCATCGGCAGCTAATATCGAATTTCACTCAAGGCTCATCGCACAAAAATTTATTCAACGTGAGCTTATTCGTATATCAAGTGAAATTCAACGCGAAGCTTTTGAAGAAGGAACTGATGCTTTTGAATTATTGGATAGTGCTGAGAAAAAATTATTTGAAGTATCTCAAGGAAATATCAAACGTGATTACAAGCAAATGAATAGCGTAATCAAAGAAGCTATTCATGAGATCGAATCGTTAAAAGATCAGGAAGGTGGTTTAACAGGTATCACTTCTGGTTTTACAAAACTCGATCGCATTACTTCAGGATTTCAAAAATCAGATTTGATCATCATTGCTGCTCGTCCCGGTATGGGAAAAACAGCACTCGCTCTTTCCATCGTTCGTAATGCTTCTTTGTTAAAAGAAAAACCTCGTGCCATTGCAATATTCTCTCTTGAAATGAGCAGCAAGCAATTGGTTACACGTATGATTTCTGCAGAAGCTGAAATTGCAGGTGATAAACTTAGAAAAGGAACTCTTGCCGAACACGAATGGCAACAACTCAATTCAAAAATTGCTCGTTTAAATGAAGCGCCAATTTTTATTGATGATACTCCCGCACTTTCTATTTTTGAGTTACGTTCAAAATGCCGCAGACTAAAAGAACAAAATAATATTGAAATGATCGTGATAGATTATTTGCAGTTAATGCGTGGAGATGATACAAATAATAAAAACGGAAATCGTGAGCAAGAGGTAAGTTATATTTCTCGTTCATTAAAAGCATTGGCAAAAGAATTAGATGTTCCTGTTATTGCTCTTGCACAGTTAAGTCGTGCTTCAGAAAAACGATCAGGAAATCAGGGAAGCGGTGCTTCAATTCCAATTCTTTCCGATTTGCGTGAGTCTGGTTCAATTGAACAAGATGCTGATATGGTGATGTTCCTTTACCGTCCTGAGTATTATAAGCTCACTGAATTTGAAGATGGAAGTTCAACACATGGTATTGCCGAATTACATATTGCAAAAAACAGAAATGGTGCATTGGATACTGTGAGAATGCGCTTCGTTCACGACTTCACTAAATTTAAAGATATCACAGATTTTGATTTCCCACCCGATCCAAATATGTTAACCGATAATCAAGGTACCATTACCATGAGTTCAAAACTTAACGATATGGGAATTGATGATGACGAATATACTCCAGCTCCATTTTAAAAAAGGTCAGACGCATTACGCGTCAGAACGTTTTTTGCATCATAGTCAGTTCGAGTAGTATTGGGTTGGATTTGTTAAGTGCGTATCGAGAACATATTTTATACTAATCTCTTCTCGATACTTCCCTTTCCCACAACCTTCCCAAAGAAACTCGAAGTGACTATTACCTCACCAAAACAACTTTTTGTACTATAAAAACAATACCCTTTGCATCAGTTATTCTTACAAAATACATTCCTTCGGAAAGTAACCCATCTGTTCTCGCTCGTGAGTAAAAAAAAAAGCCCGCGATAAACTCACGGGCTTTAAAACTCTTAAAGTATTTTGATATTAAATTCCTGTATCGTGTAAAGCACTTTCCATAATATATGGATGCTTTGTTGGATAAAGATTTGCCTTTGTTAATGCATTCAATACTACATATAAAAATGCTCCGGCAAATAATGCTAAGAAACCAATTTCCATAAAGCCAACTCCTTGTGCTGGAGTATCAATAATTCCTGTTGGATTATGTTCAGTGATTTGGCCTGCAAGATTCATAGCTCCCGGCATAACCAATAAATACACATCATTCCAGTGACCGATTAACATACAAGTTCCCACAAACATTCCAATATTTCTATTGCGTTTAAAACTTCTCTTCATGAAAAAGAAAAATGGAACTGCAAAATTCATCACCAAATTAAAGTAGAAATAAAACTTATAACTTCCCCATAATCTATGATCGTAATAAGCAACTTCTTCAGGAATATTTGCGTACCAGATCAATAAGAATTGTGCAACCCACATATAAGTCCAGAACACACTAAATGCGAACATGAATTTACCAAGATCGTGCATATGCTCATCTGTTACTATATTCAAATATCCATTTGAACGCAAGTACCAAACCATTAAATATATTAATGTAAAAGCACTTACCCAACCTGTAGCAAAATTATAAATGGTATAAATTGTCGAGTACCAATGAGCATCAATACTCATCATAATATCCCACACAAACATCGAAAATGTAAATGCAAACACTATCATAAATGCTGCTGATAATTTGAATTGCTTATCAAAATTTACAATACCTCCAACAATGTCTTCGTTGCGTGAATATTTTCTAATCATCATTGCGCTCCAAATCCAAAATGCCGGAAATAAAACAATACGAATAAAAAAGAATGGCTTGTTTAAATACCAAGTTTTTTTCATCAATGTTGGATCTGTTTCCATCACACCATCATGCATCCAATGATAAATTCCTCCGTGTAAAAAGAATAAACAAAGTGTAACAATAACTAAAACAATTGCTGCACCATAAGGCATAAACTCGCTGATTGCTTCAGGAACTCTTCTTACTGCAACATACCAACCTGCGTTCGACAACTGGCTGATGGCAACAAAAACTATTGCACAAGTAGCGATGATGAAAAAGAAATAACCATCCACTAAAATATTTGCGAGCAATCTTTTTAAAACAAGTTCATGTTCTGACGGATGATAGGTAAAGTAACCTAACATGGCTAACAATAAACCGATACCCATAAGTATAAAAGTAAACCTCTTAGCCTTACCTGTAAATATGAATTTTTCTTCTCTGATTTGAACTTCTGTATGATGTCCCATTGAATGAAATTATTTGCTGTTAAATAAATTATTTTTTTGCTGTTGTATCTGCTGATGCAACTGTTGCATTTCCTTTTAGCGTATTCACATAATGTAATACTTGCCAAATTTGATGTGGACTAAGAACTGTTCCGTATGCTCCCATCAAATTTTTTCCGTATTTTACTGAATAAAACATTTTGCCTTCAGGTGTCGTTTTGATTCGGTCAGAATCGTAAGAAGGTGGAGGAGGGAATTTTCCTGCTGCCACAATTGTTCCGTCTGCTTTTCCTAATTCACCATGACAAGGAGTACAGTTAATATTGTACAAACGTTTTCCTTCAGCCACATTATAAACACTTGCTGGAAGTGGATTTTTTAATGATGCTGATGCTTCGTATCCTTCAGTAGTTTTAGGTAAATTATAGGTTGTATAATCCATCTGTCCTCTTGCAATTGTATTTTTAACAGGCAAACGCATGTTCATTCCCATTGGATTAATGGTATTTGGTTTATCTGCTAATTGAGTCATTGGCTCGTAAGCAAATGAAACATACATATTGGGCGCATACTCATTTCCCGGATCTTCACCACCGGCTCCGCATGAACTCAGCATCATTATTATTGATGCAAAAATCATTAAACTATAGATAGTTCTTTTCATATTTCGTAAATCCTTTCTTTAACTTCAATTGCTCCATTTGAGATAAGCGAATTTTCTAAAGCTTTAACATCTGTTTGGCCATGAATATTAACTGCTATCACAAACATATCATCAGTAACACGAATATCAATTACATCAGTATTTCTACCCCAAAACATTTTGTTTACGATAAAGAAACACGAAACCATTCCGAATGCGGTAAATAAAATTCCTAACTCAAAAGTTATCGGAATATAAGTTGGAATATGAAATGAGGGCTTTCCTCCAATGTTCATTTGC
The DNA here is from genome assembly GCA_903898215.1 of uncultured Bacteroidota bacterium. Classification (GTDB taxonomy): domain Bacteria; phylum Bacteroidota; class Bacteroidia; order UKL13-3; family UKL13-3; genus CAIUEQ01. Next base: position 5,853 of record CAIUEQ010000115.1, read on the forward strand.
CAATCGAAAACAGAAGTATAGATCATTAAAGAAAGAGCAGATGCAATACCAAGCATTGCAAAAACAAATGCTGCAGTTGATAATCTAGTTCTCTTTACTCCCATCACTCTGTCTAAACCGTGAACAGCAAAAGGAGTATACACATCCTTAATATCATATCCGCCTTTGATAAGATTTTCTGTTGCTTCAAGAACGGTATCAGGATTATCATAAACCCCGAGAAGCAATTTATTACTATCCATGATTAGCTTCTCCTTTCTCTGAATTTCCGTGATCGGAATGTTTGCTGTCTTTCATTACTAAAATTGATTTTAGTTCAGTCATATTTATTGTTGGAAGATAACGTACGAATAAGAAATAGAAGGTGAAGAATAATCCAAAAGAACCTATCA
>CAIUEQ010000116.1 GCA_903898215.1 uncultured Bacteroidota bacterium
GTTAAAGGTTTGAGCGAATCGTTGTTTCGTGAAGTGAGAGATTTTAAAATAAAAGTTACCTGCATTTATCCAGGCTCAACAAAAACTGATTTTTTCAGGAACAACGAAAATCTACAACCTAACGATAATATGTTGATGCCAGAAGATATTGCGCAAGCAATAACACAAGCTATTCAAATGCCCGATAATTTTCATACCGTTAATTTGGAAATTCGTCCACTGCAACCTAAAGGACCGAGAAAAGTTAATGGGCAATAGGAAAATTCAATAGGCAAGATGCAATAAGCAAAAAAGCAATTGGCAAAAAAGCAATTGGCAAGATGCAATAAGCAAAAATGTAATAGGCAAAAAGCAATAGGCAAAAAGCAATAGGCAAAAAGCAATTGGCAAGATGCAATAGGCAAGATCCAATTGGCAAAAAATAAATCTGTGTCATCAGTGAAAATCTGTGGCTAAAAAAGCAATGAGAGAATGTGATGATTTGTAAATGTGCAGATGTGAAAATGCAATTGGCAATAAATAAATCTGTGTCATCAGTGAAAATCTGTGGCTAAAAAAGCAATGAGAGAATGTGATGATTTGTAAATGTGCAGATGCTAATATTTATAATTGAGGTTTGATGTTTTTTTTATTCAACATCAAACCCAACAATAGTCAAACTTTCAAACATTTATAAATCGCTTGCATATGTAAAAATGTGCCTTATCTTTGCCACCCTTAAATAAAAAAGAAATGTTTGCAATAGTAGAAATAGCTGGCCAACAGTTCAAAGTAGAAAAAGACCAAACCTTGTATGTACATCGTTTACAACAAGAGGAAGGCGCCAGCATTGAACTGAATGACGTGTTGTTATTAGACAACAACGGAAGTGTAACGATTGGTTCTCCGAAAGTGGATGGAGCCTCAATAAAAGCTAAAGTTTTAACTCACTTAAAAGGAGATAAAGTAATAGTTTTTAAAAAGAAGAGAAGAAAAGGATACAGGAAAATGAACGGACACCGTCAGTCATTTACCAAAATTCAGATCGAATCTATCAATGCTTAAATAATTATTAACGTTTAAAACTAAACACAATGGCACATAAAAAAGGAGCGGGTAGTTCTAAAAACGGTAGAGAGTCGCATAGTAAACGTCTTGGTGTAAAAATATTCGGTGGCCAAATGGCAACAGCTGGAAATATCATCATCCGTCAACGTGGCACCAAACATCACCCAAGTGATAATGTAGGTATGGGAAAAGATCATACTTTATTTGCTTTGATTGATGGTACAGTTGTTTTCAAAAAGAAAGCTAACGACAAATCGTACGTTTCAATAGAACCAATTCAAGCGCAAGCTTAAACCCGATACAAATCAAAATATTTAGCGCATCATCCTAATAGGTGATGCGCTTTTTTTGTTTTGTGAATGAGAAGCAATGAAAGAATAATATAATAAGAAATACACATTAGACTTTTTTCATAATTCAGGTTTTACTATCACCTTTTTAGATTCCTCACTTTGTTCGGGATGACAGGCAATTATTATAGTGACAGGGTATTAGCGTAAGCTAATACCTACAATATTTTCAGAGTAATTGTCATTCCAAACGAAGTGAGGAATCTAAACTTGAATTATTTATGAATAATACGTTTTAACGGTCTGACGCGAAATGCGTCTGACCATTTTAGAAATCAATTCTGAATCTTTCTTTTCTTGGTAAAGAAAAAGGCAATGGTTTTTCGCTGAGTTTATAATTTGTGTTTTTTGTGCGAACAATATCAATTGCCATATATAACGCATTGCGGAACGAATCTTCTTTTGCAATATTTTTACCTGCAATATTATAAGCTGTTCCATGATCGGGCGATGTGCGTACAAAAGGCAAACCTGCTGTGTAATTTACACCGTCATCAAATGAAACATATTTAAAAGGAATCAATCCCTGATCGTGATACATTGCCAATACAGCATCAAATTTTTCGAACTGACGAGAACCAAAAAATCCATCAGATGGATAGGGTCCGTAAGCAAAAATATTTTCTTTTTGTGCCGCTGTAACTGCCGGTATAATGATTTCATTTTCTTCTGTTCCTAACAAGCCATTATCGCCAGCATGAGGGTTTAATCCTAATAAGGCAATCTTTGGTTTCTGAATGCTGAAATCTTCTTTTAAACTTTTATTTAATACCCGAAGTTTCTTTAATATCAAATCAGTTGTGATATGTGATGAAATATCTTTTAAAGGAACATGGCCTGTTACCAATCCTACTTTAAGTTCTTCACTCACCAGCATCATGATAAAATCATTTGTGCCTGCTTGTTGAGCAAGATATTCTGTATGTCCTTTAAACGGCAACAGTTGGTTATTTACATTATGCTTATTTAACGGACCTGTAACAATAGCTTGGATCTTTCCATCAATGGCATCTTTAGTTGCAAGTTCTAAAGATTTGAAAGCATATTTTCCTGCATTTTCAGTTGATTCTCCAGGTCGAATCTCCACTTCATCATCCCAACAAACTAAAATATTTGCTTTCTTTACATGCAATTGATCAATGCTTTTGATGATATGCATATTGTAATCATTATGTCCCATCAACTTTTTCCAGTAGGAAATAATTTTTGGATTACCATAAACAACGGGAGTGCAATAATCGGCAACTCTGTTATCCATTAAAGTTTTAATAATTACTTCAATGCTTATTCCGTTTACATCGCCAAGTGTGATGCCTATGATTGGTAGTTTACTCATATTTTTTAGCTTTTAGCTTTTAGCCTCTTGCTTTTAGCTAATAGCCAAAAGCTAGCGGCTAACAGCCGTTTATTTTTTTGATAAATTCTTAACGTAATCAACAATAAATCTTACAGCAACTCCTGTTGCATTTTTTCCTCTGTATGAATCATTGCTGCTAATAAATGCTGGACCTGCAATATCAAAATGCATCCAGTTATAATCGGTATATTTCTCTAAAAATTTTCCGGCAGTAATTGCTCCACCAACTGCTCCACCAATATTTTTCATATCGGCAATATCGCTTTTTATTAGCTTAGCATACTCATCCCAAAAAGGAAATTCAACTAAACGTTCATATACATTATTACCACTTTCTTTTAATGCAGTTTTTTGTTTTTCGGTAGCTGTTCCCATACAAACAATTCCGTACTGACCAATTGCAGCAGCAGCTGCTCCGGTAAGTGTAGCAAAATCCAATACTAATTCAGGATCATATTTTTTTGCGTAAGCTAAAGCATCAGCCAATAACATTCTTCCTTCGGCATCGGTATTTAAAACCTCTACAGTTTTTCCATCGTACATGGTTATAACATCACCGGGAGTATAAGCATTTTCGCCAGGACGATTATCAGTTGCGGGAACCAAAGCAATAACATGATAAGGTAAATTTGATTTTGCAATAGCATACATACTTGCAGCAACGGCAGCACCTCCGGCCATATCACATTTCATAGTATCCATGCTGTTTGGAGTTGGTTTTAATCTCAATCCACCTGTATCATAAACAACACCTTTTCCAACTAACACAAGAGGCTTTTTGTTTTTTGCTTTTGCGGGTTTCCATTCCATGATGGTAAAAGTTGGAGGCGTTTTACTACCAAGGTTAACAGATAATAGTCCGCCCATTTTTAAAGCTTCAATTTGTTTTTTATTAAGCACTTCTACTTTAAATCCTGCAACTTTTCCCATTGCTTTCATTTCGTTGGCAAAAGTAACTGCATCTAAAAATGATTGTGGTTCGTTTACCAGATTACGAGCTTTAAAAACAGCTTCAGTATTTGTGTTTAAAAAATCAATATCATGCTTATTGATATTTTTGCTGATTACGTGAATTTCTTTTAACGTATTGGTTTCTTTTTTATCGGTTCTGTATTTTAAAAACTGATAATTACTAAGTGCGCAACCTTCAGCAACAGCAAGCAATTCGTCTTTAAAGTCGTTTACAGAAGTTAATTGAATGTTTGTGTATTTATGAGAGTTTAATGCAGTACAAATTTTATTACCAACTCCACGTAAGTTTTCTAGTTTTTGATAGTTTTCTTTTTTATCAAACTCTTCCATTAACTGAATAAAAACTACTCGTGTAAATTGATTGATGATGACAAATTTCTCATCAGCTTTAATTTTTTTATCGATGTAAGTAATTTCTTTTTTGTCGAATCCCAGAGTGGCCCATTTTGTTTTTTTGTTTGCCAAATAAAGGATAGAAGTATTGTTATCTGTTTTTGCTGATAGTTTTATAGATAGTGTCATTGTTCTTTTTTTTGTGACGCAAATCTATGAAATTTTGCTTCATGTACTAATCAAACTAAATCCTAAAAATCAGAAAAAAACATTCTATTTGCAGGGTAATGAAAAATTTATTCCATACCGAAAATTTTAAACCCGATAAAAAAAACATTGTCAGGGCAAAAAAACATCTTGGTCAGCATTTTTTAAAAGATGAGACCATCGCCTTAAATATTGTGAAAGCATTTACAGATGAATGCAAAACTAAATCGGCACTAGAGATAGGGCCGGGCATGGGCGTGCTTACAAAGTATTTATTGGAACAAAAAACATTTGAAACCTATGCCATTGATATTGATAAGGAATCTATCGTTTGGTTAAAGGAGCATTTCCCTTCGTTGGAAAACAAATTGATTGAAGGTGATTTTTTGAATTTAAATCTCGGAGATATTTTTAAAGAACCATTTTCACTTATTGGGAATTTTCCTTATAATATTTCATCACAGATTGTTTTTAAGATCATCGAAAATAAAAATCAAATTCCTTTGATGGTTGGAATGTTTCAAAAAGAAGTTGCCGAACGTTTTAGTGCAAACCCATGCAGCAAAGCATATGGAATATTAAGTGTGCTTACTCAAGCTTATTATCATGTTGAATATTTGTTTACCGTAAGCGAAACAGTTTTTGATCCTCCTCCAAAAGTAAAGTCTGGTGTGATTCGATTAAAAAGAAGAGAAACAGATTTTGATGTTCCTGAAAAAATGTTGTTCAAAGTTGTAAAGGCAGGATTTAACCAACGAAGAAAAAAATTGAGAAATGCCCTAAGTCAATTTAATATTTCGGATGAGATTTTAAAACCAAGTGGTTTTTCAGACAAACGTGCAGAAGAACTTTCTGTTCAAGATTTTGTAACCTTAACGCATCTTGTCATTAACAATTCGGATACTATTGGCAAATGAAATTAGTTTTCATGCAACCAATTTTTAGCTTTATAGAACTAATATCTTAAACTCGTAAACAAAAAAAGTTGCCACAGATTGCACAGATTTTTTTTACATTAATCAGTGAGATCTGTGGCAAAAAATAATAACTCATAAATATTAAAAGTGTTAGATTTATTGATGAAAAAGATTTTAATAATTGATGATGTTCACCCAATATTAACAGATGGTTTGGGTGAATTAGGTTTTGATGTCAACTATCAACCTGATACTACTCGCGAAGAATTGTTGAACAACATAAGTGAATATGATGGTTTAATTGTGCGAACAAAAACCAGCATTGATGAAATCGTATTAAAGAAAGCTGCTAACTTAAAATTTATTGCTCGTGCAGGATCGGGAGTGGATAATATCGACACAGATTATTGTGATAAAAATGGAATAGTTTATTTTAATGCTGGCGAAGCTAATGCTGATGCTGTAGCTGAACATACGCTCGGAATGCTATTATCCTTATTCGCAAATATTGTAAAGGCTGATGATGAAGTTCGCAATTTTATTTGGGACAGAGAAGGAAATAGGGGAGTGGAGTTAAAAGGGAAAACTGTTGCCATTATCGGTTATGGAAATACAGGAAAAGCTTTAGCCAAAAAGTTATCGGGTTTTGATGTAAAAGTTTTGGCATATGATAAATATTTAAAAGACTATTCAGATAATTTTGCCAAAGAATCATCGATGAATGAAATTTTTGAACAGGCAGATGTGATTTCATTTCATATTCCACTTACTAAAGAAACAAAATATTTAGTAGATGAAAATTACTTGAATCAATTCAAAAAAAACATCTACTTATTGAATCTTTCTAGAGGAGAAATTCTCAATTTATCGCATTTACTTTTTGCTTTAAAAAACCGAAAAGTAACAGGATGTGGGTTAGATGTGCTCGAAAATGAAAAATTATCAACGATGAGTGATCACGAAAAACAAATTTTTAATACATTGAAAAATTCTTCTCAAACGATACTAACACCTCATATTGGAGGTTGGACATCAGAGTCATATGAGAAAATTTCAAAAGTTTTACTCCATAAAATTCAAGTGTTTAAATTCTAAACTCTTTAATGGGGATATTTAATTAATGGTTAAATTTTGATTAATTACTCTAAATTAATTTAATTTACCGATTGATATTATTTTTTTACCATTTGTAAATCGTTGTTTAATGAAAAAACTATACAGTCTTGTTCTGGCAATTATTCTTTTTAGTTTGTTTGCCAATGCACAATCACAATTAGGAGAACTTCGCGGAAAAGTGATTGATGCGAAAACAAAAAAGCCTATGGATTTTGTGAGCGTAGGAATTTTTCTTAATGGAATATTAAAGGCCACAGCAGTTACAGATGATGAAGGAAATTTTCTTGCAAAATCTCTACAACCTGGAGGCTATGAAATAAAAGTTTCCTATATCGGATATCGTAATTCAACCGTTCAAAATATTGATGTGGTGAGCGATAAGATTCGCTTTCAAAATGTATACATGGAATCCAACGAAGGCGGAAAAGTTTTGGCAGATGTTGTTGTAATTAGCAAGCCACCATTAATCGACCCTGATGGAAAGCAAGGAAAAGTTGTTACTTCACACGACATTCAAATCTCACCAACAAGAAATTTAAATATGATTGCCAATACCGTTGCCGGTGTTGAAGCAAGAGCAGGAGGAACTCCAAATTTTCGTGGAGCACGTGCTGATGGTACTGCATATTATATTGATGGTATGCGTGTAAATGCCGGTGCTACTTTACCAACAGGAGCAATTGATCAGGTTGATATTCTAACAGGAGGTATTCCTGCACAATTTGGTGATTTTATCGGAGGTGCAATTTCTCAAACAACAAAATCACCTTCTCGTTATTTTCAAAAATATTTTGATTACAGAACGTCTACACCTTTTAATGGATATTTAGATAATTCGCAATACAACGATTTGCAACTTGGAGTTTCTGGTCCAATAAAAATTATCAATAAAGGAAAAGGAGATAAAGAAAGAGTATTGTTTGGATTTGCTGTAAGTGGTGAAGGAACATACGCACGATCGGGTATGGTTGCTACCGATATTTATAAAGTTAGCGATGATGTGTTAAAAAATCTTGAAGCAAAACCTTTAGTAAGAGCTTCGAATGGTGCATTTGTAAATAGTGCCGAATTTTTAACTAAAAATGATCTTGTAAAAGTTCCTTATACACAAAATGTTGCAGGACAAAGTTTTTTACTTTCAGGAAATTTCACTTATCAACCAGCCTCTAATATCAACGTTAAATTAGGTTACCAGGCAAATTATTCTCGAGGCAGATCAGGAAGCTATTCTTCTTCATTGATGAATTACTCAAGCAATCCTTTGTCTACTAGTTATACTATCAGACCTTATATTCAGTTCACTCAAATGTTTAATAATAAGAAAACAGATGAGGAAGCTAAAAAATCACTTATTGCTAATGCATATTATACCGTAAGACTTTCTTATGAGAGATTTTATTCTCATTCTGAAAACGCAGACTTTGGTGATAATATTTTTAATTATGGTTATGTTGGTCAGTTTAATACATATTCAACAAACATTTATACTCACGTTGATAAAACATATTCTCAAACTGGTCAGCAACCAGATAAGTATACTTATTATAATACTAAAACAGGCAAAAACGATACATTATATTTAACTAATTATTGGAAACAAGAAGCACAACAATTTGATACGTTAACTACATTCAATCAAGCTAATATTAATACCGTAAGGGGAAATTATACTAAAGTTATTTATGATTATTTTAATCAGAATAATTTAAGAATTCGTAGTTTGAGTGATATATCGGCTTTAGGTGGAATGAGAAATGGAGATGAGCCTCTAGGCATTTATTCAAATATGTGGACCAATGTTGGAACCAATTTGAGCGGATATGGAAAATCACAAAATGAAACATATGCATTATATGTGATGAGTGAAGCAAGTGTGGGAACAAATCCTAAAAGACGCCACGATCTTCAGTTTGGTTTTACATATGAGCAACAAATTCAAAGAGGATATAGTTTAGGTGCTGCATCATTATGGTCGTTGATGAGACAATTGGTAAATCAACAATTTGCTGGAAATGATTCTTCAAAAGCGATATTAAAATTTAATTCAAACGGAGTATTTCAAGATACTGTAAGATTTGCACCACTTATTGTTTCTGCTAATCAAAAAGATTTTGACAAAAATTTACGTGCAGAATTAATTAAAACAGGAGCTACAGATGTTTATGGAAATCCAATAACTGCAACATCACGAATTGACGTTAATCTTTACAACCCAAGTGTTTATAGATTGAATATGTTTAGTGCAGATGATTTGTTGAATAATGGAAACTCTTTGGTTAGCTACTACGGATTTGATTATTTAGGAAATTCAGTTACAGGAAAACAAAGTATTGAGAAGTTTTTATTGGACAGATCGATTGGAGCATTTCAACCAATTTATATGGCTGCATGGGTTCAGGATAAATTTGTTTTCAAAGATTTGATCGTAAGAATTGGAGTTCGTATGGAAAGATATGATGCAAATCAATTGGTATTAAAAGATCCGTATTCACTTGCTCCAATATATACTGTTGGTGATGTTCAGAGAAATAATTTATTGAGTTTAGGTTCAGCAATTCCTTCTAATATTGGAAGTAATTATGCTGTATATATCGATAATGAAAAACAAACTCCTGGTGAAACACATATTTCAGGTTTTAGAAATGGAAACGATTGGTATGATGCAAATGGAAATCCTGTTACCGATCCCAAAACATTGTATATAAATTCAGTGAATAACTACCGCTCAACAATTAGCCGCAATGTGCCTTATTTAGTTAATGCAGGACAAAAACTTCCTAGCGCTGCTTCGTTTACAGATTATATTCCTGATGTTAAATTTTTACCACGTGTTTATTTCTCTTTCCCAATTTCATCAACAGCTCAGTTTTTCGGAACTTATGATGTATTGGCACAACGACCAACTCAGGGATTAAACGTTGCTCGTTTTGATGATTACTATTATTTGAATAACAAGCTTACACAAACAATAGGAAATCCTGATTTGAAAATGACACAAGTAACGGATTACAATATTGGATTCTCACAACAAATTTCTGATAACTCAGCTTTAAAACTTACAGCAGCATATCGTGAGTTTCGTAATTTGCTTCAAACATACAGATACGTTCAAGCATGGCCATACGATTATACCACATTCGGAAATTTAGATTTTTCAACTGTTAAAAGTTTAAGTGTAGAGTATCAGTTAAGAGATGCAGGAAACGTAAATATAAATGCAAGTTATACTCTTCAATTTGCTGATGGAACTGGTTCAAATGCCGGATCGAGTGCAAGTTTAGTTCAATCAGGTTTAGCTCAACAAAGAAATATTTTCCCGCTTGATTTTGATACACGTCATGCTTTAAAAGGTGTAGTTGGATATGAATATAAACCAGGTAAAGATTACAATGGTCCAGTTGTAGGTGGTAAAAAAATATTTGAAAGAGCTGGCGTGAATATGATCTTTAATTATGTATCAGGTCGTCCTTATACTCAAATATTACAACCTATTACTACAACACAAGATGGAGTTGTTCAGCGTACTCAAGTAAAAGGAACATATAATAGTGCAAGTTTACCTTCACAATTTTATGTTGATTTAAATATTCAAAAGATTTTTATTATGAGAAGCACAAACATCGAAGGTAAAACTTCAAACTATGCTTTACGTATTTATTTA
>CAIUEQ010000117.1 GCA_903898215.1 uncultured Bacteroidota bacterium
AAAAGTGCGCGTGTAATGAAAAAAGCTGTTGCATTTCTGATGCCATTTATGGAAGAAGAAAAACGCAAAACTGGAAACATGAGCACCTCACAAGGAAAAATTTTGATGGCAACCGTTAAAGGTGATGTGCATGATATCGGTAAAAATATTGTGGGAGTGGTGCTTGCCTGTAATAATTTTGAAATTATCGATATGGGTGTGATGGTGCCGGCAGATAAAATTCTCGCAAAAGCGATTGAAGAAAATGTTGATGTAATTGGATTAAGCGGATTAATTACTCCATCTTTAGACGAGATGGTTCATGTGGCAAAAGAGATGGAAAGATTGGGATTGAAAATTCCATTATTGATTGGCGGAGCAACAACATCACGTGTTCACACTGCTGTAAAAATCGATCAGAATTATGCCGGTTCTGTTGTGCATGTAATTGATGCGAGCAAAAGTGTTCCTGCTGTTCAAAGTCTTATCAGCAAAGAACATGGCGAAGCTTTTCATAAAAAAATAAAATCCGATTATGCTCAGTTCAGAGAAGATTATAAAAACAGAAAACGTGATAAAAATTTCGTGACAATAGAAAATGCACGAAAGAAAAAAGTTTCTGTTGATGTGAAAGATATTGTTGCGCCAACATTTACCGGAACAAAAGTTTTTGAAGATTTTCCATTAGAAGAATTAAGAAGTTATATCGATTGGACACCTTTTTTCCAAACATGGGAATTAGCCGGTCGTTATCCTAAAATATTTGATGATGAAATTATTGGCTCTGAAGCAAAAAAATTATTTAATGATGCCAATCAGATGCTCGATGATGTGATTGCTAAAAAATTATTGAAAGCAAAAGGTGTTATCGGCTTCTGGCCTGCAAATGCAGAAGGTGATGACGTAGTTGTCAGTTCGAGCGGAGTCGAGAACACGTTTCATTTTTTAAGACAACAAAACGAAAAAGCCGAAGGACAAAATTATCATTGTCTTGCTGATTTTGTTGCTCAAAAAGAAAGCGGTGTTACAGATTATATCGGAGGTTTTGCAGTATCAACAGGTTTTGGAATTGAGCCATTAGTTGAAGCCTATGAAAAAGATCATGACGATTATCACAGCATCATGATCAAAGCAATTGCCGATAGATTAGCAGAAGCATTTGCCGAAAAAATGCATGAGTTGGTACGCAAAGAATTTTGGGGTTATTCAAAAAATGAAAATCTGTCGAGTGAAGAGTTGATCAAAGAAAATTATGCAGGAATTCGTCCGGCTCCGGGTTATCCTGCTTGTCCGGATCATACCGAAAAAAGATTATTGTTTGATCTCTTACAAGCAGAAAAAAATACAGGAATTATTCTCACCGAAAATTTTGCCATGCATCCTGCTGCTGCAGTAAGTGGATTTTATTTTTCTCATCCTGAATCAAAATATTTTGGAGCAGGAAAAATTCAAAAAGATCAGGTAGAAGATTATGCAAAACGCAAAAATGAATCTATAGAATTTATCGAGAAATGGTTAGCGCCTGTGCTCGGGTATGATAATTAAACCAGACAAAAAAAATAGAGACGTTGCATGCAACGTCTCTACAATACTTCAAAAAGTTGCTTTAAAAACACCCACTGCCCGAAAATTAAGTTTAGCCGATGGTAAAAAATTAGCTTATAAATTTATTGATAAGTGGCACTCAGAAAAGTAATCTTACATCACCAATGCACCGGCAATATTTGGATTTTGCGGATTGATGGTAAGTTTTAATTGTGCAGGGTGAATAATTAAATCCATATCTTCAATTGGAATTGCTCCCAATAAAACCATGTCGCCTAAAACCAAAGCTCCAGTTAAACACATTCTGTTTTCGTAATTTATTTTTATCGGACCAACATAAGGAACCAACTTTTTGCTGCCATCGGCAATGGTGACTTCACGCTTTTCAAATTCGGTTAAATTTAGTTGGATGGCAATATGTTCAGGTATGCACAAAAAAAGTGCACCGGTATCAACCAAAGCTTTTGCATTAACAGGTTGCAACTCATTTTGTGATGGATTTGAAATTTTTATTTCTGCATAAATTTGTCCCATTGTTCAACTATTTGTTGAAACAAAAATAAGCCTAAAGTAAGTACCATAAAACAAAAATTTTATTTAACCCCTCTTCAATAAATTTCTTTTTACATTCGTATAACGAAATTGAAGCTTTCATTCACAAAATCATTTTTGAAGTTAAATCTTCTTTTTGATTTTGTATATTCGAAATCAATTAATTGATAAAATCAAATGACACTCAAGCAAATTTGCGATGTAAAAAACCACCAACTGATAATTAGTTTACCTGATAGTTTTACTGATAAGAAAAAAGTTTTGGTGACAATTGAAGATGATTTTGAAACACATGCAGATAAAATCACACTATTAAAATTAGCTTCGTCCGACCCATTATTTTTATCAGATGTAAAAGAAGTAAGTGATGATTTCAATTCAATCGAACACGAAACTTTATGATTAAAAAATGGGAAATCATTCGTGCCAATCTTGACCCTGTAATTGGTTCGGAACAAGGTAAATCGCGTCCGGTGATTGTGGTAAGCGAAGATGCGATAAATGATCTGCTCAATATTGTAAATGTGTTGCCAATAACCACACGAAAAGCCGGAAGACGAATTTATCCCAACGAAGTTTTATTAGAATCAGGAAAATATGGTTTAGAAAATGAATCTATAATTCTTTGCCATCAAATCCGCACACTCGACAAAAAACGTTTATCAATTGTTTACGGAAAAATTGAAGATAAAATTAAACAGGATGAAATAATGGAAGCGCTTTGCTTTCAGCTTGGAATTGAAAATTAAAAATGCATTCCTAAAATTATATTTACTCCCATAACTTCAATTTCTTTTTACATTCGTATAATGAAATCTTTGCACTCATACATAAAATATTTCTTTTTATCCTTTTTTATATACTGCTTTTACAATTATGCAAACGCGCAAGATGAAAGCATTAAAACATTTGGTAACGGTTTAGACGGAATATATTCTGTTTCTTTTTCAAGTACTGGGAAACAACTTATTTCTTTAAGTTTATATGATAGTTTAAAAATATGGAATGTGGAAAGTGGAAAAAATATTAAATCATTCTTTGCAGATGGTGACGAAACAAAATTTTCAATGGATGGGAAATTTCTTGCTACACACAATAGCATAAAATTTGAACAAAATCAGAACGATAAAATCATAAAAATATGGAATGTTACAATCGGGAAAAATTTTAAAACTTTAAGTGGAGTCAATGGCTTTGTTTCTGGAATCTGTTTCTCACCTGATGGAAAAAGAATTGCATCCGCTGATGAAAGAAATATAAAAATTTGGGATTTAACTACTGGGCAGATAGTTAAAGCATTTAATGAACAAAGTAACTCTGTTCATTTATTCTGTTTTTCACCAGACGGAAAATGTCTTGCCACTTCAGATAAAAGCAATCGAGACATTAATATTATTAGTGTAACAACAGGAAAAATTTTAAAAACTTTCAATGGGCACAGTCGTTCTGTTGAGTCTGTATGTTTTTCGCAAAATGGAAAATATATTGCTTCGGGAAGTTCTGATAGCACTATAAAAATATGGAATGTTGAATCGGGGGAAATTGTTAAAACATTATTTGGTCATGATAATTCCGTTAGGTCTGTTTGTTTTTCTCCTGATGGAAAACTCCTTGCCTCAGGTAGTTTTGATCAAACTGTAAAAGTTTGGAACTCGGTAAATGGTGATTGCATTAAAACCTTCGGTCGGCATACCAACTATGTTCTTTCTGTCTGCTTCTCACCTGATGGGAAATACATTGTTTCAGCTGGTGGAGAAATTAAATTCTGGGAAATACAACCAATTAATTTTACAATTAAAAAATATGTAGAAAATAAAATTACCTCATGGCAACAAAAAGATGAATTTGAAAAATCATCTGATTATGCTTTGCGTATAAGTGAAGAAAACCGCAAACTAAAAATAGCACAATTTCAAAAACAATGTATTGATGAATTAGCACTTGCCGAAGAACGAAAAATTTATGCATCATACAAAAATTTTAACCTCCAAAAATATGATGCGGATGCCGAAACGTATTTGATTGATGCAAATACTTATGGGAATATTATTTTAAAAGTGCCAGTTGCAAGTGCACTTGAATTCAAGGAAATATGGAGAGATAAAGACTTTACTATTTTAAATCCCCATTTCGAATTTACTGGAGAAAATTTTGTACTCACACATCTCGAATTTTTTTTAATCAATGTTAAAAAGAAATTTAGTTATGATATTTCCGAAAAATATAAATACACCAACTTAAATATCGAATATAAATTCAATCCAATTGAAGTAGATGTTACAGGAAAAACAGTGGACACCCAAAATCCAAACATCTCACAAAAAAATTTGGTTGTCGGGAAATCTGATGTTGATTATTTTGAATTAATTCCTCAAACTAAAACACAAAACCCCGATGCCATTGCAGTAATAATTGGCAACAGCAATTATATAAACACCAAGCCGGTTGCTTACGCAATCAATGATGCTGAGAGCGTCAAAAATTATTTGATAAAAACTCTTGGCTTTAAAGAAGGAAATATTTTGATGAAAGAAAATGCCACGCTCGGAGATTTTAACACCTTGTTCGGCACAAAAGATAATCAACGCGGACGGTTGGCAAATACCATTAAAGAAGGTGTTTCGGATGTTTTTATTTTTTATGCCGGTCATGGCGCACCGGGATTAAAAGACAATAAAGGATATTTTGTTCCGGTAGAATGTGACCCGAATTATGTAGAAAATAGCGGTTATCAGTTGGATGTTTTTTATCAAAATTTAGCACAGTTAAAAGCAAAATCAGTTACAATCATTTTGGATGCGTGTTTTAGCGGAATAGATATTTTTGAAAACATCAGCCCAATAGTTGTAAAAGTTAAAGACCCGATTTTATTAATTCCAAATGCCGTTGTTATCACTTCTTCATCGGGCACCGAAGTATCAACTTGGTATGAAGAAAAACAGCATGGCATGTTTACCTATTTCTTTTTAAAGGCAATTCAAGACAAAGAGCATTCTGATAAAAATAAAGATGGTCAGCTCACCTTTGATGAAATTTATGATTACGTTTCAAATAAAAATGAAGGCGTTCCATATTATGCCAGACGGATTCATGGAATTGACCAAACGCCAACAATTATGGGCGATAGGAAAGATAAGGTTTTTATAAAATATTAAACAAACAGGTCGCCTCTACGAGGTTGAATAATATATGTTTCAAT
>CAIUEQ010000118.1 GCA_903898215.1 uncultured Bacteroidota bacterium
ATTACCTTATTCTATCAGCACTTTTTACTAGGTCTTCATCTTTTTTTACTAAACGAAGTGCTCTCCAGTTTAGGTAAAATAAAAACATCATCAGCATTAACCCTATTGCCGAATATGGAAATAATTTTGCAAATGAAAATGTTGGAATCGCCATCATTGCTTTTGCAAAAACAGCCAATACCAATACCAACATGATGATATAATTTACTTTGCCAAGCTTCAATTGTTTTAATCTGTCTTTAAACGAGAAAATAATTGTCAAAGTAACTCCAGTGATAATTGATACCAGTGCGATAAAAATAAATTGCAATTCGTTTTTAACTACAACACCATTTTCAATTAATGTGTAATAAAAGAAATTTAAGGTATGTTCAGAAGTGATTCCCGTTGCAGATGTTTCGTTAACTTTTATAACTGAACCGCTGCAAAGCGTTGCACAAATAATAATAATGGCAATAAAATAAATTGTTTGAATTCTTTGTATCATGTTTTTTTAAAATCAGGCTGCGAAAATAATGTAAAATTCTGTTTTATGTTCTTTGATGTGAAATGATAAATTTGCTGCTGGCTTTTAGCTTTTAGCTGCTGGCTTTTATTTAATACTAAACAACGATTAACGGCTAGTAGCTAACGACTGGCAGCATAAAAAAAATGAAAACAACATATATTATTGATGCAGTAAGAACTCCGATTGGGAAATATGCCGGAGCATTAAGCAGTGTTCGTCCCGATGATTTGGGAGCTTTGGTAATAAAAGCTTTGATTGAACGCAACCCTAATATTGATGTGAATGAAATCGAAGATGTGATTTTTGGTGCAGCAAATCAGGCTGGAGAAGATAATAGAAATGTTGCACGGATGGCTGCTTTACTTGCCGGTTTGCCGGTTCATATTGGTGGAAATACCGTAAATCGTTTATGTGCTTCAGGATTGCAATCAATTATGGATGCGAGCCGCGCTATCATGTGTGGAGATGGAGAAATTTATATTGCAGGAGGTGTAGAAAGTATGACACGAGCGCCTTTTGTGATGGCTAAGTCCGACAGTGCTTTCAGCCGTTCGCATGAAGTTCATGATACAACGATAGGATGGAGATTTAAAAATAAAAAGTTGGCAGAAATGTATCATCCTTTTTCGATGGGCGAAACAGCCGAAAATGTTGCCGAGCGTTGGAAAATTTCACGCGATGCACAGGATGAATTTGCTTATAATTCTCAGGAAAAATATATAGCGGCTCATGCTGCAAATAAATTTGCAAATGAAATTATTTCTGTTCCTGTTCCGCAAAAAAAGGGTGAACCGATAAGATTTGAAAAAGATGAACATCCTCGCAAAACGAGCGTAGAAGAACTTACAAAACTTAAACCGGCATTTCATAAAGAAGGAACTGTTACTGCAGGAAATTCAAGCGGGTTGAATGATGGTGCGGCAGCATTATTTATTGCATCCGAAGAAGCCGTTAAAAAATATAATTTAAAACCAATCGCAAGAGTGGTGTCTCGCGGCATTGCCGGAGTTGATCCTGCAATTATGGGAGTGGGCCCGGTTCCTGCAACTCAAAAAGCTGTGTTGCGTGCTGGTTTAAAAATGAGTGATATTGGTTTGTTTGAATTAAATGAAGCTTTTGCATCACAAAGTTTGGCTTGCATAAATGATTTGCAAATTGATCCTGCAATTGTGAATGTAAATGGTGGTGCAATTGCTCTCGGGCATCCTCTTGGATGTAGTGGCTCACGCATAAGCACAACTTTAATTTACGAAATGCAAAAAAGAAATATTCAGTATGGTGTTGCTACAATGTGTATTGGTGTAGGGCAGGGAGCTGCGGTGGTTTTTGAAAGGATTTAATTTGTCATGTAGAGCGGTCCAGATAGCTATCGGGAGAGACATTGCCCATTTGAACCTTTGTGCTAATTTAAACATGTTTTCGACTTCGCTCAAACTGACAAATCGATATTCGTTATTATAAGTTCGGTGTTCGTTATTGTTTTATTTAATATCGAATGATGAAGTACAAAATATTTTAAACTCATTCGGAAGAATTTACTACTAAATGATTTTGTGAACTTAGTACAACCTTAGTGTGCTTTGTGGTTAAATCAATAGTCATAATTTTACCTCAAAGAGCAATAATAAAATACACAAAGAACTCAGAGGAAATCATTTATTCAGATTTAAAATAAATTCGGATAATGCACTTCGGTTAAAAATAAACCATGCGCGGGAACTGATTGTCCGGCTTCGCTACGGTTTTTGCTTTCCAATATTTTTTTGAACAGCTCAATGGTCAATCTATTTCTGCCAACTTCAATCAACGTTCCAACAATTGCCCTTACCATGTTTCGTAAAAAACGGTTTGATTTGATAGTGAAAATTAATTTGTCATCGGTAAGTTTCCATTCAGCAAAAGTGATGTCGCATAAAAAATTATTTACATCAGTATGAACTTTACTGAAACATTCAAAATCTTGATGAGTGAGCAATAATTTTGCAGCATCATTCATCGCATCAATATCCAAACCTCCATAAACAAACCAAGCAAATTCATTTAAAAAAGGATTGGCTTTTTGTGTGATCCAATATTCATAAACTCTATAATCAGCATCAAAACGAGCATGAAACTTTTCGTCAACTTTTTGCAATGAATGAATGGCAATATCTTTTGATAAAAATTTATGTAGTTTTAAAATGGTGTTTTCAGTATCGATTATTTTTTGTGAGTCGAAATGAGCGAAAAATTGTTTTGAATGAACTCCGGCATCAGTTCTTCCACAGCCAAGTGTTTCAATGTTTTCACCAACAAGCAATGAAAGTTTTTCATCTAATTCTTGTTGTACAGTTTTTACATTTAACTGTTTTTGCCAGCCGTGAAAATTTGTTCCTTTAAATGAAAGTTGAATGAGGTAGCGCATGATTTTATCTAAGAAACTGTCAGTTTTTTTTATTGCGAACGTAGCGATTGCTTAGCGACTTTGCGGTAAAAGAAGAATCTAAATCTAAACGCAAAGATGCAAATAAAATAAAACGCAAAGTACGCAAAGGCAAAATAAATTTTATTTTTGTAAGATAGCTTCTGATCAAAATTAAATTCTGAATAAAAATGCTAGAATAATTCTGTCTTCGGATTTTACTAAATCAGGTACCCAATTTGGATATGGTGTACCCAAACCGAAAGATGTAGTTGTATAACCTGTTGGAGAAGTAACTCCACCATGTCCAGCAAAATAAGGAACATCGGATTGGCGATGCACATATTCAATTCTAAATGTTACGCTTTGGTTTGGCATCCAATCAAAATTTGTTGAACAATCCCAAGCAGTAAATTGATCTCCGGGATTCGCAGAAAATGGATGTGTTCCTGCAGTTGTTAATGGATTATTTGGATTTGGCAATGGACTTGCATCACCTGTAGGATATAGTACCAAATAACGTCCGGGATTAGTAATCAAACCGCCACCAATTGTCCAGGCAAATTTATTTTGATGAAACCATACTCGGTTATAAAACATGACACTTATAAAATTTTGAGAAGGAGTAATTGTGTTACCACCAAAGGCAACTACACCGCTTCCTGTTTCAAAACCAATATCACTTGTTAACGAAAATGCCATTTGACTAATGCCATCAGATTTTTTGTTCTTATAATATCTTGCTAACAAACTATTATCGGAGTGAAATCTTTTTCTTCCCGGCAAACCGGCAACATCAGCGCCATAATAATCATTGGTCAATAATTTAATGTTTTCAGTGGGGCAATAAGTGATGTTTCCTCCAACGCCAGGCATATCATTAAATGAGCCATAACTTTGCCAGCCATTGATAAGCCATAGTTCAACTTTTAATTTATTAGTCGGAAAAATCTGTGTTCGAATTCCATTAAAAAACCAGGGTGTATTATCGGATGTATAGGATGCCTGATATTCCCAATTTTCAACCTGATAGTATGAGTTTAGTCCCAAATATGACATGAACATTCCGGCATCAACATTTATTCCATGCAATACATCAAAATGATAACCAACATAAGCTTCAGGCAAATTGCGATACACATTAGCCAGGTCATACTGACCTCGATAAACACTCAGGTCGTTTCTTGGAACTGTTGTAGTGCGGATTCCAAACTGCGTCATTATTCTTGCTCGTGCATTTCCATATGTGAAGTCACCACCAAAGCAAGCTGAAGAAATTTGCATTTCATTGGTGCGTGCAAGAGCAGTTGACCCAACCACCGTATGATCTATCGGATTAGCAAAAGAATAATTTACGTTGCCATCAATCATCACACTTCCTGTAAAGTATTTTGAAGTTAACACTGATGAGTCTCTTCTATCGTTTCCGTTTATCCATGTCTGATCCATTCCTTCAAATGGAATTTGTGATTCAGTTTGAGCAAATGAATTCAATGTTATGCTGAATAAAAAAATAGTAAGTAGTTTTTCTTTCATATGAATTTTTTTTCTAAAGAATTCAATATTCTCTCAGTTGTTAATTAATTGTCTTGTTTTAAATGCTTTTAAAAAGTCTTGAGGTTTTAAATTATATGCTATCACCTTTCTCTTTTTACCAAGCCAGATACTCGAAGGTAATCCTTTAATAGCAAGCTTTTGAATAATTTCCCTTTCCTTAAAAGCAGCTATATAATTTAGATTTGAATAAGTGCCAAAAATTTTTAATTCATAAGATTTGTTCACATCAATAAACGTGATTACTTTTAATCTGTCGGGATAGGCATCTGCAATTTCTCGAAGCAAAGAAGTATCATTAGAGAAGTCTTTTACCTTAGACCCGGTAAAGTATAAATACACTTCAAATTTTTTGAATTTTTTTATCTTCTTTTTTTCGCCATTCCATGTGGTGAATTTAAATTTTTGAATTTTTTCTCCAATTTTTGTTTTCCCGAGTAATAAATTTTCGGATAAATGTTTCAATTTTATAAAACGGCCAGCTCGATCTATTTCAATAATTTCGAATTGTTCGCCATGATATTCAACATACATTTTTTTTTGAGAAACAGGAAAAGCTCTCAATTCATCTCTGCTTTCAAAAATGGTGTCATCCATATTTGCAGTGATCACACGATCGCTGTCAGGTTCGTTATATAAACCGTTGCTATTTCCGTCATATAATGCAAGTCTGAATGAATCGTTATTTAATTTCACGGTTCCACATTTAATAATATACCGTTGTTCGCGATAGCAATGTTCTATTCCTGCAAGTGTTCTGTCTTTATAAAAATATTGATAGTATTCATTCATCAACTTTCTGTAAGCCGGCTGGTTTCCAAAATTCAGAAGCTTTAATTTAATAGCAATTCCTGCAAGGGAATCATCATTTCTATATAAAGTAAAAAGTAAACTATCGTCTTTAATTCTTGGTAAAATGTAGCCGTCACCATCATCAGTAAAATCAAAATTGTTATTTCTGTCAACAAACAAGCGAGGAGTTACATCATATACTCCTGCAAAAAGCAAGTTCGAGTAACCTTGGTTTTGAACGTTATTATTTCCTGAAAAGAAAACGTAACCATATCCATATGAGTTATATCCTAAAGGTCGTATGATTTGAATTTTTTTTGCAGGTTTCAAATTCTCGAAATCCATGGTAAGAACCGAATCGCTTAATGTTAAAAACACAGGCATCGTGAGAACCATTTTTTCAAAACGTTCATCACGGCCAAGCTTATCTAGTTTAACAGTTATCAAATCATTTTGAGCAAATGATTGTATTGCAAAAATTGTAAAAATGAAAGCAAAAATA
>CAIUEQ010000119.1 GCA_903898215.1 uncultured Bacteroidota bacterium
AAAATCAATGATGTTCCTAAGTTTGATGTCAGTCATTTTTTATTGATTTAAGGTACCCTTCATTTCGAATAATGTCAGCATTGATAGCCAGCATATCCGGATGTTGAATAATGTACTCTGTATATTCCAGCCATGATAAATGAGTTCCTAATTTATTGATCAGTTTTTCAATTAAAATAAAATCAGCTTCTTCATCAACTGTCAACCTTATTTTGCTGTAATCTTTTATATAACAATAATGTTCAGCATTGAACAGCGTTCCGTTTTTTATCGTAGAATTTTTCCAGATATAGGGCGTAACATGTTCTCTATCCGATTTTATTTTCGCTTCTTTCCATGCTGCTTCCAATGAATTAAAAGTAAAAACTTCCACATCCATTCCATCAGGATAAGTTTCACTTTGAGCATTGGTGCAATAATCAAGTTGATGATCTATTGTATATTGAATGATTTCATCCATTAATACCGGATCAACCAGCGGACAATCAGAAGTGATCCTTACCACATAATCGGCTTGTTCATTTTTTACGGCCTGATAAAAACGGTCAAGTACATCATCCATTGAACCTTTAAAACAGTGAGCTCCGCAGCTTGTTGCAATAGCACATATTTCATCCGATTCAGGTTCTTGTGTTGTTGCCACAATTAATTTATCGGTGAGTTTTGATCGCAGTATACGCTTTAATTGAATTGCAAGAAGTGTTTCTCCA
This sequence comes from uncultured Bacteroidota bacterium, assembly GCA_903898215.1. Taxonomy (GTDB): domain Bacteria; phylum Bacteroidota; class Bacteroidia; order UKL13-3; family UKL13-3; genus CAIUEQ01. Next base: position 711 of record CAIUEQ010000119.1, read on the forward strand.
TTTATTTTCTTAAGCACTTTTCCGGGCAACCTCGATGAACCAAAACGTGCCTGTGTAACTGTAACAACTTTCATTTCCAATTCACAGGGTTTAAGAGTTCAGTCGATGGAACGTGTATAGAATTGATGCGCTCAATTACCGATTGATTCAAAGGTTCTTTGTTTAACAGTGAAATATTTGTTTTCAATTGTTCAGCCGATTCAACTCCAATGAGTACCCCATCAATTTCATCTGTTTGCAAAACATATTTTAAAGCCAGTTCATTCACGCTGATGTTTTGTGCAGATGCAATTTGATGAAGCATATCCAAATAAGGTTTCAGAGGTTTTAATAATTCCGGTAAATTGTTAACAGACATAAAAAATAATCCCTGAAGAAAAACCGAACGTACATGAATTGTTTTTTTTTGCTGAACAGCTTTTTGTATTCCTGCATATCGCAACGAATAATTGTCGAGCAGATTAAACGGAAATTGTATCAAGTCAATTTCATCTATACCTGCAGCTAAAAGTAATTCTTCATTTGTATAAACTGACACTCCAATTTTATTGATCAGTTTTTTTTGTTTCAGTTTAGATAAAGCTTTTACTGTTTCAGAGTGAGCAGTTAATTCTGAAAATCGGTGAAACAAAACAGCTTCAAGTGTATCAATATTTAATTTCTGAATAAGGGAATTGAAATATTCTTCAATATCAAGATGCTCGGGAAAGGCAAATTTTGTAATGATATGGAAGGGCTTATTCTCCTTATTGAATTCACCGATGATATCAATAGCGTCTCCGTATGCCTGTGCTGTATCAAGGGTTTTAATACCATGTTGTTTTGCAATATTTAAAATATCAAAGGCTTCATCACGTGAAGGTTTTCCGTTTTGATTATTGATGCCATAATCAAGACCTAATTGTACCGTTCCCAGTATTATTTTATTTTGCATAAGGCATTTAAACAAAATAAAAACAATTCATCAGAAGCTTTAAAATGCAAAGGAATTAAACCAACTTTTCTAAACTCGGGCAGATCAATGAAGCCTGAGAAATTTTTATTTCTTATCATTATATCAGGATGTATATCAGCATTTTTAACTTCAACACAAAATACTGGAGGAAGCCTGTCATTCTGAATTGTTGAAGATGTTTTTTTGGATATGATGTCAAGTCTTTTGATGATAATATCTTGGTTTATATTGAAGTTTTTTAAACAGTTCTCAATATTTTCCAAAGCCATTGCATCCAATGTTGTATTCTGATTTTCTCTGTCTTCCCAATGAAAATATTCAGGCTCCTCTTTCATCGAATATTTTAATCTTAATCTTGTCTGATGCTTTCCTAATTCAATATCATCAGCAATATGCGATCTGAGAGAATTTGCTTTTTCTTTATTTTTAACCAGTATCAATCCTCCTGTATAGCTTCCTATAATTTTGGGGAGAGATATGATCTCGAAATCACCATTGTTTGGAAACAATGATTTCGAATTGATAATAAGTGAATCAACTGAATCTTCAATAATATTTGCAGCATACTGTTTACTCAACTTTTCAATGTTGCCCCATTTGTGGACAGCTATAATAGTATCACATTTTTCGCTGCAATCAATACTTGGATTGGCAAAACGAGTAATCATATCCCAAACGCAATGCGATGTCCACTTAGGTGCAAAAACAATATGGCTTCTATTGGTTTTAAAATATTTAATCAGTAGGCTGATCGAAGCCCTGCCCGAAGGCATCAAAATCACATGTGTTTGAAATAATTCACTAAAGAATGATTCAATTTTGGAATAAAGATTGACATTTTTTTCGAACTCTTTTATTTCGGAGGAAATGTCCTTTTTATCCATTTCAGCATAAGGCCATTGATAATCAATCATGCTTACAAATCAGTATATCGTGCCTTGTTTTACAAAACGGTAAACCCTCTGGTTGTTGAATAATAAACACATCATAGCCTTTTTGTGTATAAGTACGATGAATTTTATAAATGAGTTCATCATCAATTAACGAATAATAATTCTGATCAGCCCTCATTTTATCCGCAAAATCATGATGGTCTTTGTAAACAGGAATATTTTCAACATTTGTTTTTTTATACTCTGCTTCAAATATTTTTCCTCTTGCTGAAGAAAGAAATCTTCCCTTTTGATTAATGTTTGGAATATCTCCTAAAAGTATTTTCCCATAAGGATTCAAAAGACTTACAGCTTCATTTATTACTTCAAAGGGGTTATCGGTACAATGCAAAACAGAGTAAAGTAAAATCCTATCGAATCTTTGATGTTCGATCTTGTAATCTGATGGAAAATAGCCTTTCATCAATTGGATATGTGAAACATCCAATGAAGATTTTGATATAAAATCTTCATTTAATATATCTATCACTTCACTGATATCCATTAAAGTAATGATGGCATTCAGCTCAGAAAGATATTTGATAAGAGATTCAGTTACTATACCACCTCCACAACCGATATCAAAAAATGTAATGTCTTTTTTCAAATCGAGTTTAGAAATGATATCATTTGCAATAAGCTGTTCTTTGCCTTCATCAAAAGAATACCTTCCGGCAATAAGGGCTTTATTAGTTTTGTTACCGGCCAGTTTGGAATACAACTCTTTCGATTTTTCAATATGCGATTTCATAGTTCCTATGTTAAATTAACTTCATACCTATTTTTTACTTTCATTGAATTTGAAAATCCGGTTTTGAAACGAAAAATATTTTTTTCTTTTTCATCCGTTGATACATTATTTATATATCCTAGACTGATGGATTTTAGTCCGATATTTTTTGCATGATAAACTGCAGATAAAATATTGTAATGTCCTACTGCAACATTTTTTGTCATCAATTCGCGATCATAAACACCCAATCCATAATAGGCTGTATCTTTACCATGCATAATAAATGAACCCGAAGCAATTTTATCATTCAGATATCCTAATATCAGGAACGCTTCATTTTGTTTGATCGATTCAAATTGAATATCCCAACTTTTATCACTGCGCGTTTTTCTTCCTGCAGTTAGAATATGAAAATCTCTGAATTCAATAAATTTATCATAGTCTGTATTGTTATGATCGACCAAAACTGTCTGAAGATTTTTCTCTCCCCAATTCACTAACGATTTATAACTTTTCCTGATATTGGATTTAATTTGCTCTTTCGGTAGATCTAGATCTATATAGCTGTTATATTCTATTTCGTTTTCTGAAATTTTAGAAAAATATTCAGCACATAAAAAATCATTTGTGTAAAATTTTAACTCTTCAAAATGATCTGCTGTTAAAATCTCATTTAACTTCATGATCAATTCATGATACGCTTTATTTTTTTTAGATGCCGAAGTAAATGAACTTTCAATAACTGAAATGGGTAAACCAAAATGTGAAAAAACAGGTTGCTTTGTGAATGCATATAAAGCAAGAACAGGATCCTGAAGTTCATCAAAAACCACTATTGAATAATTGCTGTATTCATTGTTAAAATACTCCGAATAATACGCAAGACTTTTATCTGTATATTGATAAGACGATAATACCTGATCCTTGTAAAACAATGTTTGTTTATAATTGTCCAATTCTTCTTCGCTGAATTTATTTAACAACCTTACCGTCATTTAAAAAACTCAATCACTTTTTCAATTACAAATTGTTGATCTTCCTTACTTAATGTTGGATACACTGGTAAACTCAAGCATTCATCATAATATTTTTCGGCAATTGGAAAATCTCCTTTTTTACATCCTAATTTTTGATAGTAAGGAAATGTATGAACAGGAATATAATGCACCTGACAAAAAATTTGTTTCGTTCTCAAATAATCATACAACTCTTTTCTCTTCGCTGTATTGATAATATACAAATGATAAGCATGTCCATCAACCACTCCTGATTGCCCGAGTATTTGGGGATTATTTTTAAATGCCTCAAAATAAGTTGAAGCAATTGCTCTTCTTCTTTTCAAACCTTCATCGGCTCTTTTCAATTGTGATAATCCCAATGCTGCCTGAAAATCGGTTAACCGATAATTATATCCCAGTATTTGCATTTCATAATACCAGCCTCCATGTTTTTCATACATCAGTTCAGGATCTTTTGTAATACCATGAGTGCGGAGCATTAACAGTTTTTTGTATAGTTTTTCGTCATTGGTGGTAACCATTCCCCCTTCGCCACATGCAATATGTTTTACAGGATGAAAAGAGAAAATAGCGAGGTCAGCATAATGACTGTTTCCGCAATTTTGTTTATGATTATTTGAGTCAATAAAAAAACCTCCAGGTGCATGGCATGCATCTTCGATGATCCATAGTCCGTGTTCATCAGCAAGTTTTTTAAACGCTTCAAGATTTACTGCATACCCTGCAAAATCAACAGGGATGATTCCATGGAAAAAACCTTTTGGTTTTGATAAGATTAACTCTTCTGCTTTTTTAATATCCAGTGTAAAAGTTATAGGGTCGATATCTGCGAAAAAAACATTACCTCCACAATATCTTACACAATTTGCAGATGCTGCAAAAGTGATAGGGGAGGTGATTACATTGGTGTTTTCATCGATATCGAGTGCCATTGAACACAAATGAAGTGCAGCAGTACCATTTGAAACTGCTAGAGCATATTTACAACCAATGTATTCAGCAAAAGCTTTTTCGAACTCTGCTATTTTGGGTCCCTGAGTTAATAATTCAGATTGAAGTGTTTCTACAACCGCTTTAATATCTTCATCTGTTATATGTTGTTTCCCGTATGGAATTGCTTTCATTGTAATATCTAATTTTCTCGTCACTCGAATCCTAAATCAAACATCTTAATTCTTAAATCTAACATTCACTAATTCTAAAATTCCCATCAACATGTTCTACTATCAACTTTCTCAAGCTATCCACTGTTTCCCATTCTGTGTTTTCTCCCGAAGTATAATTAAATCCAGGTTCAACCAATTTGGCATTAAAATATGTAATATAATCATTCAATATCCACAAAGGTGTTTGCGGAAGAATCACGTAATATTTACCTAAATCATAGGTCGTAAATGAATCGGAGCTGGTAATCATTTCTTCATGAATTTTTTCTCCCGGTCTGATTCCATCAATTCTATGCTCACATTCGGGACCAATTGCTTTTGCCACATCCATAATTTTATAGGAGGGTATTTTAGGTACAAATACTTCACCACCCCATGCTTGATCTAGCGCATGTAATACCATATCTACACCATCCTTTAAAGATATATTGAAGCGTGTCATTTTAGGGTCGGTAATAGGCAAAACGCCTTCTGCTCTTTTATTCAAAAAGAATGGAATGACTGAACCATTTGAACCCATTACATTTCCATATCGTACCACTGAAAAATTAATATCTTTTTGACCTCTAATATTATTTGCAGCAATAAATAGTTTATCAGAAGTTAGTTTAGTAGCACCATATAAATTTATTGGAGCACAAGCTTTGTCAGTTGATAATGCTACTACTTTTGAAACATTGGTTTCAAGAGCTGCTTTGATTACATTTTCAGCACCCCCAACATTGGTTTTTACACATTCATCCGGATTATATTCTGCAATATGCACATGTTTCATGGCTGCAGCATGAATCACATAATCCACATTTGTAAAAGCTCTTTTTAATCGTTCAAGGTCGCGAACGTCTCCAATCAAATATCGAACCCCTTTATATATTGTATCAGGATATTCCTGAGCCATATGATATTGCTTTTGCTCATCTCTTGAATAAATGATGAGGCGTTTTACATTTGGCCATCGTTGTAAAATCGTTTTTGTAAGTTCCTTTCCTAATGAGCCTGTTCCTCCTGTAATAAGGATCGACTTGTTGTTAAGATCTAAAGACATATTAATTTTCTATTAGTGCTAATTTTTTAAAAGAAGCATTTTGATTGATTAGTTCATCAAAAGTTCCTGAGTCTATCAATTCTCCCTTTTCGAGATAAAAAATAGTGTCGCAATTCTGAACTGTTGTTAATCGGTGCGCAATGATGATGACAGTTCTGGTTCCTTTTAATTTTTCTATTTCTTCTACGATATACTTTTCAGTAATATTATCTAAAGCTGATGTGGCCTCATCCATAATCAATATTTGCGGATCATGATATAATGCCCTTGCAATGCCAATTCTTTGCCTTTGCCCTCCCGAAAGTCTCACACCTTTTTCTCCTATTTCTGTTTGAATACCTTCAGGTAATTCATTCACCAAAGATTCAAGTTGTGACAACTTTATAGAATTCCAAATTTTAGTGTCGTCTATTTCTGATTCTTCAATTCCCAATGCGATATTATTTCGGATAGTATTATCTGCTAGAAAAATATGTTGAGGGATATATCCTATTTGCTTTTGCCATGACGAAATATTTTGTTGTAAGTCTTCACTATCAATTATTATTTTACCACTCACAGGATTTAACAAACCTAATAATAGGTCAACGATTGTAGTTTTACCCGCACCTGAAGAACCAACAAAAGCTACAGCTTTTCCTTTATTTATTATTAATTCAATATCCGTTAAAGATTCAGTATCTGCAGAAGGATATTTATAACTAACTTTTTTAAATTTAATTTCTCTTTCGAAAACAATTGATATTTTAGCTTTTTCTTCTGTTATCCTATTTGTATATTCAAGGTTTAATTGCTGAAAATCATTATACACAGGATCTATATTTGGTAGAGAATAACGAATACTTGAATACCCACCGATAATCTGATTTATTGAAGGCATTAATCTAACTGATGCAAATCCAAACAATGCCAATATAGGAAGTACACTCTCAACACTTTCATTTTTCTTGGCTAAAAGTATGGCAATAATAAGCATTGTTGCAATAGCTATTGTTTCCAAGATAGGTTTGCTAAGTCCATTAATATATGACTGATGAGTCATTCCAAGTGCATTCCTTTTTGAACTATCATAAAACCGATTAATATAAAACTGTTCTCTGTTTAATATTTTAATTTCTTTTGTTCCACCAAATCCTTCATAAACAATTTTGTAAACTATTGTTCTTAGTTTGTTAAGCTCCTGTCCAAAATTTGTTGATTTCTTTTTAGTAAGTCTAAGATATATAAATCCCGTTAAAGCAAATATGGCTATTGTTGAAAGGGTAATTTCTGTTTCAACAGTTAATAATAAAACTATTGTTAAAAGGATGAGCAGCAATTCCATAGTAATACTCATAAGAGGCATCATTACTCCAGTAATAATTATCTTTACACAATCGTATACATTGCTCAGCAACTCAGAAGAGTTTCTTTGCAAATGGAATGTGTATGGCGCTTTTAAATAAAGTGAAAATAGATCATAACTCATTCTGAGTTGTATATCAAAAATGGTTTTTGCTTTCTTGTAATTTAAAATTCCCAAATAAATATTTTTAAAAATAAAAATGATAATGATTGCAATGGAACCACTAATTAATAATTGTACACTATTTTCAATCCCAAATTGTATTAGATGATTATGAATAAAAGGATATTTTTCGAGAAGTTGAGGTTTGGCAACAACTGCAATAAAAACAGGAAGAGCTCCAATACCAGCTATCTCCAGAAAAGACCCCAAAATCATCATCAATAGTAAGATGATTAATCTTTTTTTCTCCTTACTGGTGAGAAGTGTATTTAGTTTGATGAAATATTTTTTAAACATGAAATATTTCTGCTTGCGAATAAATACTGCTTATATTCATTGAGTCTTCTTTTTTAGTTTCGCAGGATTGCCTGCATATTGAAAGTCTGGCTCAGTACTTTTTGTAACAACAGAACCTGCAGCTATTAAATTATTTTCTCCAATAGTAATGCTTTGTATAAGAGTTGAGTTACTTCCAATAAAACTATTTTCACCAACTTTACATTCTCCGTTT
>CAIUEQ010000120.1 GCA_903898215.1 uncultured Bacteroidota bacterium
ACTTACAGATACAAGATTACTTCCGGTTGTATAAAGGTTATTGTAGTCAAATAAAGTTCCCGATGGTGTATTATTCCAATACAATGCAACACCCCCATTTGAGTTTAAAATTACATTATTTTTTACATCAATATTTGAGTTACCCGATTCGTTTTGGTAAAAAGAATACGTTGCATTATTTGAACTTACTGAATTATTATAACAGCGAATATCATTTGAGTTATATCCTACTTCTAAAAATCCATTTCCAAGTGCTAACGAGTTATTATAAAAATCTACAAAACCGCAATAATAATATGGCGCAAATAAGTTGATAGCACCTGTTGAAGCAGCAGTGAAAATGTTATTGTTAATTTTTAAACGATTGCCCGATGTGCCGTTAGAGTAGTAACTTAGGAACATTATAACAGTTAAACCCGATGATACGTTTATTTGATTTCCTGTAAATTCATAACCTGTGTTTGCATATTCAATTGTAAAAAAGTTATTGTTTGAATTGATGTTAATTGTATTATTTCTAAACTTTAAGTTATTAAAATATTCAAGAAAAGTTGTGTTGTTGGTGTTCTGTAAAATATTGCTGTCGATGATGCAATTATTTGAATAGATAGTGGATGATGAAACAATATTTAAATTGGCATAACCGCCTTGTATAGTATTTTTTCTAAGCAATATATTATTCATAGTAACACCGTTTCCGTAAACAACTTTTGATGCAGTGGTACTTGTATTGGGCGCAATAAATTTGCAACCATAAATAGTATCAAACGATGGTGTTCCTGTAAATGTAATTGCTCCCGCAGTTGTTGTTGATAGTTGGTTAAAAGTAATTTTATTGAAACTGAAATACGAACCCGACAAGTTCAATGTATAAACACCATTAGCATTCACAACTACCGAATCAGTATTGTTGGCAATGGATGAAAAACTCACAGAATTAATTGCCGATGCACCTGTTGGAGTTGATACAATTAAGTTCTCATTATATGTTCCGGTCTTCACTAAAAATCTTACTGCACTACCAATACCAAAAGTATTCAAATCAGATATTGCTGCACCAAAGGTTGTATAATTTGAAGGAGCGGCACCTATTACATAATTACCACCCATAGCTGTTACAAATGTTGATGTGATGGTATCGTTTAATAAATTTCCATCTGTGGAATAATTGGGATTGCTTGAATAAACTCTTAAAGTATTTGTTCCACTTGGTACATTCAATTGTTGCGAACCGGTAAATAATATAGAAACCGTATCACATGGATTTAACATACCCGACCATGATTGTGTTACAGGCGTATTGCCGTTTAATTGATAGGTTGCATTAAAAGCGTAAACAGTATTAGAGCCAACATTTGTAAAACGAACTCTTAAATTTTGGGAACCTACAGTTATTGGATAAGTTGGAGACACAATAAGTGTTGCGCTCATATCATTTGTTGCTGTTTGCACTTCGCAAGCTCCTATGTTTGGTGGAGAGTTTCTTGTATTGCCATCAATATCATTGTTTACATAAGAAAGCGATGCACCTCGCAAGCAAGCTTGTGAAATATGAAGATTAGTATCATTTACAAAACCCGGATTTAAATATTGCGAATGTTGATTAAAACCTCCTGCACCTTTAAAATTTCCGCTGTTATAATTTGCACCGAGATAAATTAATACATGATTTGATGTATCGGCACGGTAAAATACATTATAATCCATCGAGTCAATGGATGATACACTTGCTAAATATAATGGAAGCGATGGATTTCCATTTTGCTTTACCGAAAAGATATTATTAATGATACTTACTGAACTAACACCTGAACTTTGTATGGAAATTGGTGAATAGTAATTATAAGGATTAATTGTGTCAAGATTAAATGAATTATTTGCAATAGACCAATTGCTACTGGTACCACTTGACAGAAAGTTAATGCCAAAATTCGGTTTGCCACCTCCAAACATGTTATTTATTACGCATCCTTTAATGCCAGTAGAATTTATACAATTGTTAATAGTCAATAATGTTCCTCCGGTATAATTTGAGATTTTATTACCGCTAATAATAAGCGGATTTATTCCATTATTACTTGATGCTTGTAAATAAATACCACACCCAACCATTGAATTGTTCAATATATTAACGCCATTTTGATTTTGCACTGTTATACCACCGGATGTAAATCTATTAAATAAAACTTTATTCTGTACACTTGGATTACCCGTCACTCCAAAAAGGTTGACCCCCCCAGTAGTATTAAAAATATTAGAATCAATCAATACACTATCTGCTCTGTACGATGCGGTTATGGGGCCGTTAAAAATACCTCCGAACATTATTCCACAGAAATTTGAGCCTGTTGGTGAAGGTTGGTTAAGAATACAATTGCTTATCCGACAATTATTAGATAGCGATATGAGAACACACTCCGAATTATTACTTGAGGTATTATTTATTGTAAGGTTACGAAAAGTGATATAAGAAATACCAAACATGGCAATTGTTGGATAACCGCTTCCACTGTTTATTCCTGCATAAGTAATGATTCGCGTTGATGCATTACCGTTACCACCATCAAATGTTACTGTATTTATAAGTGAAATACCTGGGATAGTAACGGCTAAATTTACTTGACCTGTGTAAGTACCAGCAGCAACAAAAAAAGTTACCGAACTACTCACTCCAAATGGAGAAGAATTGGAAGGTCCTCCATCACTTCTGGTTCCTGAACCTGTTAAATAAGTAATGGCTGAACTGAAGTTTTGAAAATTAGTTGTGGTTGCAGAAGCTGATGGGTTAATGGAATACGTGCCGCTTAATTGAGTTGCGCTTGCATTAAGAGTAATAAACAGCATACAAAAAATATAAATAATTAATTTCATATCCTTAGTTTTATAGATGTAAAGGTAAAAACATTTGCTACTATAAATAATATAAGCATCATAAAATTTTCTTAATAATCTTGTCATGTTGAGTCCCGATAGCAATCGGAAGAAGCATCGGTTTTGTTTTCGTAAACCTGAATTAGTTTCAAGTTCTTAGATGCTGAAACGAGTTCAGCATGACGTGTATCGGCATGCGTTTGGGCAGATTCTTCGCTTCACTCAGGCAGGCAGGTGCTTTTGCGATAGCTTGAATTTTGAAAGAAGCAATTTGTTTTTTATAAAGCACCATCGGCTTGCCAAACAGCAGATTCTTCGCTTCACTCAGAATGACAAACTCATCGCAATTGTGAGGGGCAGAAGGGAAAACTGTAAAACCGTTTTCCCTTCTGCCCTAAAACCAAATAAACATTGTCATTCCGAACGCGCAGTGAGGAATCCCTGCTTGCCAAACAGCAGATTCTTCGCTTCACTCAGAATGACAAACTCATCGCAATAGTGAGGGGCAGAAGGGAAAACGGTAAAACCGTTTTCCCTTCTGCCATAAAACCAAATAAACATTGTCATTCCGAACGCGCAGTGAGGAATCCCTGCTTGCCAAATTCTGGCTTTCACTCAGGCAAGCAGGTGCATTTGCGATAGCTTGAATATTGAAAGAAGCAATTTGTTTTTTAATTAATGAAGTAAAGTAATTTCAACTTATAATTTTTCAAAACGCATCACCGAAATTTTTTCTCCGTTAAATGCTTTCAAAAAATACAAGCCTTTACTTAATGAGTTGATATCAACTTGAAAGGTATTTGAAGAAATATTGCTGCTTAATAATACTCGTCCTGTAATATCTGTAATAATAAATTCAAAGGGAATATCAGATATTACATTTAATAATGAAGATGCAGGATTGGGATAAATATGAAGAAAATTATTATTGCTGCTTGATGAATTTATTCCGGTATAATTAAAATTAAAAGGGTCAGAAAAATTTTTACAACCATTGCTGTCAACCATCACTGAATATTTTCCCTTTTTATTTGGCAAATAATATTTTTGATTTGCTCCGGCAATTAATGAATCATAAAAATACCAATTCGCTGTGTTTTGTGAAATAACTTTTAATGTATCAATTGCTCTTGTAATTATTGGCTTTGTCGGTCCCGGCTTTGATAAAACATTTATTGGATATGAAAGTGAATAACACCCTAAATTATTGGTAACTTTTAAAGTATAAGCTCCATAAAGTTTTGTCCAAATTGAAGAAATTGTATCTGCATTTAAAATCTCAGTATTTAAATACCAATCATATTTTGCTGCATTTAAAGTTGCCGAACTAAGCATTACACTATCATTTAAACATAAATTATTTGAACCCGACAATACAATTGATGCAACGGGAACATCTACCACTCGAATATACTGAGTCAAAGAATCTTTGCATCCCAAAACACTTGTTGTTTTAAGTGTAACAGGAAATATTCCCGGCAATGAATATTGTTTTTTATAAACAGAATCAACTGCTGAAGTTTGGTCACCAAAATTCCATAGCCTAGTGAACGTGCCATTAAATTTTGTTGTATCAGTAAATACAAATTCATTATCGTTAACACATTGAATTGTATTATTGATAGTAAATTTTGCAGCTGGTTTTTGTGCACCTTGCAAATTAAAATAAGCAGTATCGCTACAACTTGCATTTGAAACTATGAGAGAATAAAGGCCTTGATATTTTGCATAACAAAACGAGTCGGTGTAAGCATTAATTTTTTGTCCATTTAATTTCCAGGTATCGGTTCTCCCCGAGTTTGTTGGTGTATATAATTTGATACTATCTCCGTTGCACAAATAATTACTAGAGCAAATTATTTTTGCTGCAGAAGTAGTCTCCCAATGAAAAATAAATCCTGAATCTCCGGTTGTAAAAACTCCGGTGCCGGTTGTCATTTTCAAAAACATTTTTCCGCTTCTTGCCACCATTATTTTACTCGATAAAGGAAGATTTGCACCTGTAATTTTTTTAATAAGTGGTGATGTTGATTTCCCTCCATCACGTATTTGAATCGTATCTGTTGTGCGAAGTTTAAATCTATCAACATAAAGAATAATTGAGTCGGTACAAGTGGTAGGATTAATCACAAACCCGGCATTACATTGCCCGATTAAGCCAATCTGATAATTTTGATCCGGACCTCCGATGTCATACAAATATCCGGCATTAAGATTACTCAACGAATCATTTCCATTGCACATTGCATAACCTTGAACCACGTTTAAATATTTTTGTTTACAAATTGAATCTGCTCCAAGGTCGTTCCATACTTTTAAGCATATATCAAAAACGCCTGCATCCATTGCATAAAAATTTGGATTTTGAGAATTTACACTAGGCATAAACGTATTTGGATATTGATATGGATTTGTTGCACAACCATTACAAAGTGGGCTAATGCTCCATTCCCATCCATTCACTCCATATAAACTTGAATCATAAAAAAACACTTGCGAAGGAGAAATTATTTTTTGAGCAGATGTATAAAAATTTGCTTTCGGTATTCGGCTGAAATTAACAACGTGAATAGTTTTCTTAATACTATCTACACCAAAAAAACCTTTCACTACCAGCAATATTTCGTATGCACCTGTTGCATTAAAAGTATGATTTATATTGGTGTTTGAATCAATAAAACAACCGTATTTATTGCAAAATCTATTTGCTGTAAGTGGCTTAATATCCCAATAGGAAGAAGTATAGTTTGTTGAAGTATTTGTGAAATTGTAAGGAACATTTATAAATAATGAATCACTACTTGCAAAAGATGCTACAGGCGGGTTAGGTGAAATAAATTCGAAACGCATGTTGGGCCTTTTTGTTGAAATTGTGGTGGCTGTACTTGTACAATTATTTGCAGCATCTGCATACCTATATGCCGAACTGTTAAATGTAACTGTTGAATAATACATCGTTGAATTATTTGTATAGGCAGTATTATTAAAACACACCTCTACAATAATATTGGATACACCATCCCAATAAAACGGAGCTTTAAAAGGATGTGTATTCCATCCGGTATTATCTTTAAATGAAGAGGGTCCAAACACAGATGTAAAACCTGTTTGAAATGTTGTACTGCTTGCTGGAGTTGTAAAAGCAGTTAAGGTGGAACTTCGAATTTTTATCTCAAAATTATTTAAGGTAGCTCCTGAAGAAGACAGCACATTAAAAGCAAGAGAATTAATATATTTAGCACCTGTAATTCCTGCTGCTGTGATCTCGCTGGCCTTAATAATAAATTGATGACGGGCTCCGTAATACCAGTTTCCGTATGGTGCGGGATAACCTGATGTTGAATTATAAGTTGTGCCGGTTCCAATAGTAATTGTTTGCGCATTTCCATAAATAGAAATTACAAATACAAACAAAAAAAATATTGTGGCTTTTATTCTCAAACGGTTATTGCTGTTATTTTTTCACAGCACCAAGCAAATATATTCGATAATTCAATTTTTTCAATTGTTAATTGCTTGAAAAGCAAATTAAACCAATTTATTACACAGCTCTTCAATTTCGGTTTTTGCAGAATGATTCTTATAAATAATATTATATACCGCTTTGGCAATGGGCATTTCAATGTGAAGCTTTTGCTCATTTAATTCGTACATGCTTTTGGTAGCATAGTAACCTTCTGCAATCATATTCATTTCTAGTTGTGCATTTTTTACCGAATATCCTTTGCCAATCATATTTCCAAAAGTACGGTTGCGGCTATGTTGCGAATAAGATGTTACCAATAGGTCTCCAAGATATGCCGAGTGATTTATTTCTCGAGGATGAGCGTGTATTTTATATAAAAAACTTTCCATCTCACGAATGGCATTTGAAATCAACACTGCCTGGAAATTATCGCCATAGCCAATTCCGTGGCAGATACCACTTGCCACTGCATAAATATTTTTTAATACCGCTCCGTATTCTGTACCGGTAATATCAGCTGATATAATTGTTCTGATGTATCGACAAGCCAACAACGATGCAAAATATGTTGTGATACCTTTATTCAATCCAGCAATAGTGAGGTAAGAGAGTTTTTCGGATGCAACTTCTTCTGCGTGGCACGGACCGGAAATGACCATCAAATTTTCATGAGGAACTTGAAATTCTGTTTGAAAAAAATCGGCAACAATTTGACGGCTGTGAGGAAGCAAACCTTTTATTGCCGAAACAATATATTTCCCTTTAAAATCTTCAATACTGATTTCGTTTAACGCTTCTTTTAAAAATGCTGAGGGCACTGCAAACACAAGGATCTCTGCTTTTGCAATCACGTCTTTAATATTGCTCGAAACATTTACGATATCAGAATTTATTTCAACTGAACTGATATATTTTGGGTTGTGCTTATATGTTCTAATGTATGTAGCAGTTTCTTCAGAACGCACCCACCAATCTAAATTCTCAATGGTGGAATTTGGTTGTTGTTTGTGCTCTATAAGCATTTTTGTAATTGCTGTTCCCCAGCTTCCACCACCTATTACTGCTATGTTTTTTGGAAATGATTTCATGTTGTTATTTTTATAAAAAATTCGTTTTCACATTTACAAATTTTCACCTCTGCAGATAATTTCTATTTCTTCGCTTCAGGTTTGATGTCAAATAATTCTTCTTTCGAAACTTTTTTCACTTTATCACCAACTTTCAATGTCTTTGAAATTGCACTATAAGGACCGATAACAATTTCATCGTGTTCGTTTATTCCTGATAGAATTTGAATAAATTTATCATCCTGAATACCGGTTTTAACTTGCTTTATCGTAATCACATCATTTACGCAAACAAATACAACTTCGGCCTCATCATCCTTTTTAATTTCGCCAGTTTTTGACTGTGCTTTTTTGGTGCTTTTAACATTAGTAGAATCGAGTTCTGATTTACTTCGAATAGTTACAGCCTCGATAGGAACAGCAATTACATCTCTTACAATTTCTGTTTGCACTTCAACAGATGCCGACATTCCAGGACGAAATACATCATGTTTTTTGCCGCCTTTTTCCAAGAGGTCAGCATACGAACTTCTAAGTATTCTTATCTTCACCACAAAATTTGTAACCTGATCAGATGTTGTTGCCGTAGTTGTTGTTGCCGAGTTTGCAACTTCAGTAACAAGACCTTTAAATTTTCTGTTTGTATAAGCATCAACATCAATAACTACGGTATCGCCAAGACTAACTTTTACGATATCATTTTCGTTTACATCTACACTCACTTCCATATCGTTGAGATTTGCAATACGCATCATTTCAGTTCCAGCCATTTGAGAAGTTCCCACAACACGTTCTCCTTTTTCAACATTTAATTTTGAAACGATTCCATTAACCGGAGCAAAAATTTCTGTTCTAGATAAATTCTTTTTTGCTTCTCTTAAACTTGCCTCCAAACTTTTAACTGTGTATTCGGCACCCATCACACTTTGTTTTGCAGCTTCAACATCTGCTTTTGAAGATGAGTATACTGAACGTGAAGTTTCCATTTCAGCATCACTGATAAGTTTTTGCTCATACATTTTTTTGTTACGAATATATTGAGCTTCTATTTCAATAAATTTTGCTTCCGATTGTAATTGGCGGGCTTTTGAATTGGCCAAATTTGCACGTGAGTTATTTAAAGTTGCTTCACTTCTATCTAATGCCGACTGATATAATTCGGGGTCGATGCGTGCAAGTAATTTTCCTGCAAGTACCGAATCGCCTTCCTTTACGTATAATTCTTTTATTTCGCCAGAAACATCCGAACTTATTTTCACTTCAACTTCAGGTTGTATTTTTCCGTTTGCCGAAACCGATTCGACAATATTTTTCTTGTCGGCTTTTGCTACGCTTACTTTTATTGTTACCTCATTTCCTATCCATCCCGCACTTTTACCAATGATTACAAAAACAATCAGCAATACCACTCCTCCTGACAAATACCATATCCACTTATTTGATTTTTTTTCCATAATATTTTTTATTTGATGATTTGAAAATTACAAGCTCTTTTAATTAGTAAAGCGGTTTTCCTAAATAAAAATCTAACACTTTCCTTCTAAAAACCAACTCATATTTTGCTTGAACAAATGATGCCTGTGCTTTTAAAAATTCATTCTTTGTACTTAAATATTCCACTGTACTTATTGCACCCAAACCAAACTGACCTTCAGCTAAAGAAAAAGATTCTTTATTTGCATCGAAACTATTTTTGGTTGCATCATATCTTTTTTCCGAAGCTTTCAAATTTTGATGCGCCTGAACAATATTCTTATAAAGATCCAACTGAACTTGTTTTACATTTAAATGCGCGGTAAATTCATTGATCTTCGCTTTTTGAACACTTGTATTTACTTGCCAGCCATTAAAAATGGGAACAGCCATGGTAAAGCCTATACTTTTTCCCAGATTTCTATTTATCTGATCACTGAATGGAGTAACGCCAAATTCGGAGTAAGTTGCTGTTGGTCGCACCACCGGATTTCCTAAAATGTCAAAGCCAATCGGAATATTTGTTATTGTTTGTGCTCCAACTCCCTGCTGGCTTTGAGTTGAAAATAATGAACTGATGCTTGCTGTCATCGTAAGCCTAACGCTTCTTCCACCTAAAGAAACAAATTTTGAAATTTCGGCAACACGAGATCTAATTTCTGCAGCTTTTACATCGGGACTTTGTAAAATATACGTATCATAAATATCTTTTGGAGAACGAATTTCAGAAGTAATTTTCTCTGCACTAAGTTCAGGTTTAATAATTTTATTTGATGAATCGGGATCGATATTTAATGTTTGCCAAAGCGTGAGATAAGATTGCTCTACAAGATTTTGATTATTGATAATGACCAATTCTTCGTTGGAGAGCTGAGCTTTCAATTGAAGTAATTTTACTTTATTAGCAGCACCAAAATCTACTAATTTTTGTTGTTTGTTAATTTGCTCTTTGGTTGATTGAACCTGAATATTACTGCTTTCTAAAATTTCATTGTTCATCAATACTTGCAAATAGGCATTGGCTACACTTAGCCTGATGTTGTTTTTAATCGCCTCTACATCCTGTTCATTTGCCTTATAATTATTTTGTTGTAACCTAATGGTATTGGTCTGCTGAAAGCCATTAAACAATACAGTACTAGATGAAAGCCCAAAATTATTGTTCCGAAAAGTCATATCAGTTTGGGCTGTGTTTGTTGCCGGATTAATTGCAAATCCATTTTGATAAAATTGTGTTGCCTGTCCGTTTATTGAAGGTAAAGCAGCTAATTTACTTTGCTTAAAATCGGCTTCTACACTTTGTTTTGCGAGCTCTCGCTGCTGAACAGTAATATTATTTTTTATGGCCTGGTCAATACATTCTTGCAAAGTCCAATACTTTTGAGCTTGCAGAGATTGAGTAGCTAAAATAAAAATCGCAACTATAGATGCAAAATATTTAAAAGGAATACCGATTTTTGCTTTGATCATCGCAACAAAAATAATGTTTAAATACACAATAACTCAACTTTTACAATTCTTTACTCCAAGCCTGATTTGGAGAGTGAAAACAGTAGATAAAACAGTGTATTTGACTTTTGATGACGGACCTCATCCACAAATCACTCCGTGGGTATTAAATCAATTAAAACTAAGTAATGCTCAGGCAACATTTTTTTGTGTGGGTGAAAATGTTACGAAATTTCCAGACACTTTCAATGAAATCTTGAATTCGGGAAACGAAGTTGGAAACCATACTTTCAATCATATTAATGGCTGGAAAACGAACAATGAAAACTATTTCAACAATATTTTAAAATGTAAAAATGTTGTTGATTCAAATTTATTTCGGCCACCTTACGGAAGAATAAAATTTTCTCAAATCAAAATGTTAAAACAACATTTTCAAATCATTATGTGGGATATTTTGAGCCGAGATTATGAGGCAAATTTAGATACGAAAAAAGCAATACAGAAAATAAAAAACAACTTACGGCACGGCTCCATCCTCGTCTTTCATGATAGCGCGAAGGCTGAAAAAAACTTAAAATTGATGTTGCCTGAAATATTGCAGCATATTCAAGAAAATGGATATGAAATGAAAAGTTTATGATGGAAATATTATTTAAAACAGGCGTAATCATTTTATCGGCTTACATCATTATTCAAGTACTCAATATTTTTAGTTTACTGTATTTTGAAAATGATCAACCCGAAAAAGAATTGAGCAATGACGAATTGCCAAATATTTCACTATTGATTGCTGCACGAAATGAAGAGGTAACAATTCTTCGTTGTCTTAAATCTGTAACCGAATTAAATTACCCAAAAAATAAAATTCAGGTATTAATTGGCAATGATGTTTCGGAAGACAATACCCAAAAACTAATCGAGAAATTCATCAAGGATAAACCGCAATTTTCATTATTAAATATTTCTGAAACATTGGGAAAGGCACGCGGTAAAGCCAATGTTTTGGCACAACTTGCGCATAAAGCAACAGGAGATTTTTATTTAATTACGGATGCCGATACGGCTGTTGGAAAAAATTGGGCCCGAGAAATTGTTTCTCATTTCACAGAAAATAAAATGGCAATCGTTTCAGGAATTACCCTTGTTGAAGACAAAGGATTATTTGGACGAATGCAGGAAATCGACTGGATGTATTTTATGGGTTTGCTAAGAAGCTCTGCAAATTTTGGTTTGAATTGTACTGCTGTTGGAAACAATATGGCAATTGATAAACGTGCTTACTGGGATGTTGGCGGCTACGAAAATTTAGATTTTTCGGTTACCGAAGATTATAAATTATACAAAGAAGTTCGCAAGCGCGGTTGGAAAACAAAAAATATTTTGAACAAAAATATTATTAATAAATCAGTTGCGATTGAAAACTTAAAACAACTCATGCACCAACGTAAACGCTGGCTAATTGGTGCTCGCGAGCTTCCTTTTTATTGGTGGATATTATTTGCGTTGTTTGGAAGTTTTGCTCCGGCAATCATCGTGGTTTTTATTTTTGATATGAAACTTGCGCTCATTTTTTATCTGATAAAACTTACACTGCAAACAACCAGCATATATATTTTACAGAACAAATTGAACGTACGCAAAAATTTTGACTACCTCATTTCTTACGAATTTTACAGCAATTTCATTTCACTTGCTACCATGATTTTCTTTTCACTTCCTATAAAGTTGCAATGGAAAAACAGAAAATATTCGGTTTAAAAATTGAGTACCTAAACTTAGTTCTTAAATATTTTTACAGCATTCCTTAAACCTTCATTCGCCTCTTTGTTTTGTGGTGATAATTTTAAAACCCGTTTATAAGCGTCAATGGAAAGAGTTGGAAAGTTTGCCTGTAAATAAATTTTTGCTGCATAATTCCAGATGGCTGGGTTTAATGAATCTGATTTGCATTTATTTTGAAGTATTACAAGGTTAGTGGCTATTTTAGAACCCTGCATTAGTTGTGGTGATGTTGGCGATAACTCAAGCGCTCTACTAAGCGCATACGATGCTTTATCAAAATGAGCAAGCATAAATTCAGAGCCTCCCAAGTTTTCCCAAATCTCAGCATTTGTATGATCAATCAAACTTGCATCATTTAAAACCTGTGCAGCTTTTTCATATTCTTTGGCAACATAAAATTCTTTTCCTTCTCTTAATAAAAGTTGGGCAAATTGTATCACCAAAGGATTTTTGCCGGTATAATTTTCATTTGCCTTAATGCAATCATTTACCATTTCAATTTTATTCCCTTTATACAAATTACAAAGAGCCCGATTAATATAGGCATTCACAAAACTCGGATGTATTGTGATTGCTCTATTAAGAAATGGCATTGCGGTATCACAATAAGCATTCATCAATAACGAATCATTTAAAGAAAGTTTCGATTTGGATTTTATCAGATCATACCCAATATTAAAATACGAATTTCCTAAATTACAATTTACAAGTGCGCTGTTGGGAACGGTTTTTACATCTTCTTTATAAAGTGTGAAATTATTTTTCCAATCGGCATTTCGTGCAATGGTTTTATAGCCCATAAAAAATAATATCGACACAATAAAAAAAGTTGCCAGTAAATTCTTAAGGGGATTTTGAATTTGAATCTTTATAAAAGCAAAATTAAAAAACCATACAACGATCACACAAAACGCTAATGACGAATGATAAATTAATCGCTCGCCAATTGTGGCTCCAATACCAAAAAAGATATTATTGACCAACATAAAAAACAGCAAGAAAAACAAAAGCAAAAACCCAATAATATGTTTTTTACGAAGCAAATAAATGGTTCCAAAAATAATTGATGTCCAAATTAAAAGTGATAACCAAACTCTCCAATCTGCAAATGTTGAATACGAAAAATGTTGAAAAGAATAATCACTTGATAAGTTTTTTGGAAAAAATAATAACCTCAAA
>CAIUEQ010000121.1 GCA_903898215.1 uncultured Bacteroidota bacterium
TATAATCATATCACCTCTATAATCATATCACCCCTTCGGGGTTTAATAATTCGATTATTTCTTTTTGTTATAATCATGACATCTTCTATAATCATATCACCTCTATAATCATATCACCCCTTCGGGGTTTAACAATTCGCATATTTCTCTTTGTTATAATCATGGCATCTTCTATAATCATGTCATCTCTATAATCATATCACCCCTTCGGGGTTTAACAATTCGCTTATTTCTCTTTGTTATAATCATGTCATTCCTACGGGATTATGAATTTAAAAAAATAAAACAAATAACCTCGAAGAGGTGATATGATTATAAAAATTAAATAAATTAAACAGTAAAACCCCAAAAGGGGTGAAATATTTACAGATTCCGATTTATTAAAAATAACCTAAATCTAAGAAGTGAAATACAGGGTTTATCTTTATGTTATAATCATGACATCCTTCAGGATTTTAAAATTTGCAGATACAATCTTGAATTTTCTATTAAGTTTGAGTTTAAATTTATTATTATTAAGTTTTATAAACTAACAACCCCGAAGGGGTGAAATAAAACAGCTTATGGCAGGAACATACTCACAACTCTACATTCAAATTGTATTTGCCGTAAAGGGCAGAGAAAATCTCATCAACAACCATTGGAAAGATGAATTGCATAAATATATTTCAGGTATCATTAAAGGTAAAAATCAGAAATCAATAATCACTAATGGAATGCCTGACCATATTCATGCATTCGTTGGTTTACGGCCATCAATGTCCATTTCTGATTTGGTTCGTGATATTAAAAACAATTCATCAAACTTTATTAACGAAAAGAAATTTATAAAAGGTAAATTTTCATGGCAGGAAGGATTTGGTGCATTTTCATATTCTCATTCAGACATTGAGAAAGTCTACCAATACATTTTGAATCAGGAACAACATCATAAAAAGATAAATTTCAAAAATGAATATCTTGAACTGTTAAAGAGGTTTGAAATTGAATTTGATGAAAAATATTTGTTTGAATGGAATGAATAAATTGACTTGTAAAATGTCACCTTTTCTGGGTTTTAAAAATTTCATAATAATTAATGGTTGAGTTTACATCTCCCCTTCAAATACCAATAACTTTTTTAGCTCATCTGTTAATTGTGGTTTAGTTTCAAAAATGCCGAACATGGCTGAGCCGCTTCCGCTCATGCTTGCATATAAAGCACCGCAATCGTATAAATGTTGCTTAATATTGGGAAGTGATGGAATAGTTTCAAAAACAGATCTTTCAAAATCATTTTCAACGCAATTTTTCCATTCAATAATTGGCTGACTTAATAAATTTTTGAGAGAATTTTTCTCATTAAATTCACCACGTTTTAAAACATTTTTATAGGCAACTGATGTGCTCGAATGAATATTTGGATACAATAAAACGAGGTAATATTTCGACAGATCAATTTCAAAATTTTCTAATTCATTTCCTCTACCCAAAACATAAGCAGATTTGTTTTCAATAAAAAAAGCACAATCGCTGCCAAGTTGTGAAGCATAATTTTTCATCTGCTCAATGCTTAATTTCAAATCAAAAACATCATTCAATAATTTTATGGCAAAAGCTGCATCGCTTGACCCACCGCCAAGTCCAGCCCCCATCGGAATTGTTTTATACAGAAAACATTTTATTGGTGAGAGGTCAAAATCATTATCTAAAAGTTGATAGGCTTTGTAAACCAAATTGTCTTTAATAGATCCATCTATTTTTATACCATCCGTAAAAATCTCAACCTTTGTATTTTCGCTCTCAGAATTCAAACTTTTGCCTTTTGCCTTTTGCCTTTTACCTTTTATTATTTCTAGCATATCGCAAAACATTATCGGATAAAAAACCGTTTCAATTGTATGAAATCCATCTGCACGCTTATTAATCACGTGCAAACCAAGGTTGATCTTTGCGTTCGGAAAACAAATCATTTTTTTATAACTTAACAATTCGCAAATTGCGGAATAAAAATTTAAAATGCTCGTATTTAAAATTCAGTTAGCAGTTTCAATGACTTTATTAATTGTACTTTTAGATTTGTACAGTTGGCAAGGCATTAAAACCATATTCAAAAACAGAAGTCAAACATTTCTTTCAAAATTAAGAAACACTTATTTTGGACTTGGAATAATTTTTATCCTCATTTTTTCAGCGCAGTTTTTTATTCCTGCTCTCGAAACAGTAAAACTTTTCAGAATATTTACATCAGCTTTTGTGTTCATTATTTATATCTCAAAATTGATTTATTGTATTTTCTTGTTGGTGGATGATTTGCAAAGATTTGTAAGGTGGATAATCAAAAAATCTTCATCCATTCTTTCAAAATCTACTGATAAAAAAGTTGACGACAATGCTAAAATAACTCGTGCAAAATTTATTTCTCAAGCAGGATTAATCACTACAGCTGCGCCTCTTGCCATGCTTACCAAAGGAATGTTTAAAGGTGCGTATGACTACAGAATGATTCAAGTTCCATTGTATTTAAAAAATCTTCCCACAGCATTTGAAGGACTAAAAGTATTACAGGTTTCAGATATTCATTCTGGAAGTTTTTTTGATAAAGATGCTGTAAAGCGTGGTGTTGAAATGATACGAAATGCAAAAGCAGATTTGATTTTTTTTACCGGTGATCTGGTAAATAATAAAACCGATGAAGCGTATGATTATGCTGATATTTTTTCAACCATCAAAGCACCGATGGGAGTATTTAGCATATACGGAAATCACGATTATGGCGATTACATTCATTGGGATACAGAAGCAGCAAAAAAGAAAAATTTGGACGATTTAGTTCAGGTTCATAAAGATTTAGGATGGCATTTAATGCGCAATGAAAATGTTACGATTGAAAAAGACCAACAACGCATAGGTTTGATAGGTGTTGAAAATTGGGGAGATCGCGGGCGTTTCCAAAAATTTGGAGATATTGATTTAGCAAAAAAAGGATTGCCTGATGTGCCTGTAAAATTATTACTATCGCACGACCCTTCACATTTCGATTCTATTATTTCAAAATCACATCCTGATATTGATGCAACATTTGCAGGTCATACTCATGGCTTTCAATTTGGAATTGAAATTGGAAGTTTTAAATGGAGTCCATCACAATATATTTATCCTCATTGGGCCGGATTATATAAAGTTGGCGATCAACAATTGTATGTTAACCGTGGTTTCGGTTTTTTAGGATATCCGGGCAGAGTTGGAATCATGCCTGAAATAACTTTATTCGAATTGCATAAAGGCTGATTTTTATCAGTAGACAGCAACTTTTAAAACAAGTACCTTCGTTTTATGAAAACTATTGGAATTATCAGAGAAGAGAAAGCTCCATTCGATCTTCGCACTCCGCTTTCACCCGATCATTGTTTGGAATTAATGGAAAAATTTCCAGGCACAAAAGTAATTGTGCAAACTTCACCACACCGATGCTTTGCCGATAACGAATACATCTCAAAAGGTATTGAAGTAAAAGAAGACATGACAGAGTGTGATATTTTACTTGGAGTAAAAGAAGTTCCTGTTACAAGTTTAATTGCAGATAAAACATATTTATTTTTCTCGCACACCATAAAAAAACAGCCTCATAATATTAAGTTGATAAGAAACATCATCCAAAAAAATATTCGCCTGATCGATTATGAAACATTGGTTTGGGATGCAGGAAATCGCATTATTGGTTTCGGGCGTTTTGCAGGAATTGTAGGAACACATTATGCCTTTTTAATGTGGGGAAAACGTAATGATTTGTATCATTTAAAGTATGCAAATCAATGCAAAAACATGGAGGAATTATACGCTCAATATCATGATATAAAATTAAATACCATGAGAATAATTTTATGTGGTGACGGGCGTGTGGCGCATGGTGCGATTGAGTTTTTAAAGAAACTAAAAATTCATCATGTTACCATGGAAGAGTTTTTAGAAAATGAATATGAAGAAGCCGTTTATGTTCATTTACGTTCGGAAGATTATTATGTAAGAAGAGATGGTCGTGAATGGGATAAATCAGATTTCTACAAACATCCTGAAGATTATGAAAGTTGCTTTGCACCATATTACAAAAAAGCCGATGTGATGATTAATGCAATATTTTGGAAAGATGGTATCCCTCCTTTTTTTACACGTGAAGAAATGAAATCGAAGGATTTTAAAATCAAAGTGATTTCCGATATTACCTGCGATATTCCAGGACCACTTTATAGCACCATCAAAAGCACCACTATTGAAGATCCTATTTATGGTTTCAATCAATTTTTAGGAACAGAAACTCAGCCATACCAAAAACCATATATCGATGTGCAGGCTGTAGGAAATCTTCCTTGCGAATTATCTATTGATGCTTCAATAGAATTCGGAGAACAGCTGATTCGCCATGTCTTACCAAATTTATTGATTGAAGACAAAGGTGATATTATCAAAAATGCAACGATAGCAGAAAACGGAAAACTTACGGATCACTATAAATATCTAACCGATTACGTAGCGTAATACTACGAATAGTCGAAATACGAATTAATACGAATTTGAATGGGCTGAAAACTTTGAACGATTCCGTGTGTTAATAATTCTCATCATAAAAAACTTAAAACTACAAACATCAAACTAACATGGCAGGCGGAAGAAGAAATTATAATAGTGGAAGTTCAAAAGACGAATCACCAAAAGTAAAAATTAACAAAGAAACTTTGCGTGAAGCATTGGTTCTTTTCACTTATTTAAAACCCTACAAATTCAAGTTTACGCTTGCGATGATCTTCATTGCACTATCAGCATTTTCAACAAGTTTATTTCCGTTTTTATTGGGAAAAATGTTGGATGCAGCATCTCCCGGAGCTACTATTCCTATGGCAGGTTCAAGCAATGTTGGATCGCAATTTGGGTTTAGTTTAAAAGATATTCACTGGACATTAAATACTTGCATCATTCTCATTTTTGCGCAACTTTCATTGCAAACAATTTTCTCTTATATGCGTGTTTATTTGCTTACCGAAGTTGGCGAAAAATCATTGGCTAATATGCGTAAAGATGTTTACACAAAATTGCTAAGCATGCCTATGAGTTTCTTTACAGAAAAAAGAGTTGGAGAATTAAGCAATAGAATTTCATCTGATCTTTCTCAAATTCAGGATGCCATATCATTAACACTTGCCGAATTTTTAAGAGGAATTTTTACACTTGTTATCGGACTTGCATTTATTTTCTGGATCAGCGCAAAACTAGCATTGGTGATGCTTTCGGTGGTTCCAGTTATAGCAATTCTTGCTGTAGTTTTCGGAATGCGAATCCGTAAAATGTCACGCATAGCACAGGATCAATTGGCTAAAAGCGGAACCATCGTACAGGAAACATTTCAGGGTATCACAATTGTAAAAGCTTTTACCAGCGAATTTTTTGAAATTAACCGTTATACAAAAAGTGTGTATTCGGTTGTGAAAACTGCAATTTCAAATGGCCGTTATCGCGGAGCATTTATTTCGTTCATGATATTTTCAGTTTTTGGGGCTATCGCATTTGTGATGTGGTATGGTGCAAACATGATTCTAGCAGGAGAACTTTCTATCGGATCACTTACCATGTTTGTCATATTCTCCATGTTTGTTGGAGGAACTTTTGCAGGGTTCGCTGAAATGTTCAGTCAGTTGCAAAAAACTTTAGGTGCCACTCAAAGTGTTCGAGAAATTTTGAGAACTGATGGTGAAAATGTTGAGTTAACACTTGTAAAAGTTGAACCAAAATTTGCCTTAAAAGGAAATGTTCGTTTTGAAAATATTGCATTTTCATATCCATCACGTAAAGATGTAAACGTATTAAAAGATGTTTCTTTAGAAGTTAAAAGCGGACAACAAATAGCGTTGGTTGGACCAAGTGGTGCAGGAAAAAGTACGGTTGCCTCTTTGCTTTTAAAATTTTATGAACCCGATAGCGGTAAAATATTTTTTGATGATAGAAACGGAGCCGAATTTCCTTTAAGCCAGTTACGTAAACAAATGGCATTTGTTCCACAGGATGTGATTTTATTTGGAGGTACTATTAAAGAAAATATTGCTTACGGAAAGCCTGATGCCAGCGATGAAGAAATTATTGAAGCATCAAAAAAAGCACATGCAGATGAATTTGTTTCAAGATTTCCAGAAGCGTATGAAACTATTGTTGGAGAACGTGGAATAAAGCTCTCAGGCGGACAACGTCAACGCATTGCAATTGCCAGGGCAATTTTAAAAGATCCTGCAATTTTAATTTTGGATGAAGCAACATCATCACTCGATAGTGAAAGCGAACAACTAGTTCAAGAAGCATTAGAAAATTTGATGAAGAACAGAACTTCATTTGTGATAGCCCACCGTTTGTCAACCATTCGTAATGCAGATAAAATTATTTTGATAGACAAAGGAATTGTGAGCGAAAGCGGAACTCATGATGAATTGATGAGCCATGATGGTTTATACAGAAAATTAAATGAAATGCAGTTTGAGTTTTAAATGAAATGAACATAAAAAATCCCGTGCAATACACACAGGATTTTTTACAAATTGAAATATTATCCTATAAATTAATTCTCTTCAACTTTTGCCTGATATGCTCCGCCAAAAGCCTTGTCCTTAATTTTCTTTTCTATTTCATCAGCCATTTCTGGATTATCTAAAAACAATTGTTTAACAGCTTCACGACCCTGCCCTAATTTAGTTTCATTGTAACTAAACCATGACCCGCTTTTCTTGATGATTTCCATTTCAACTCCGATATCAACAATCTCACCTACCTTAGAAATACCTTGTCCGTATATAATATCGAATTCAACGGTACGAAAAGGCGGAGCAACTTTATTTTTTGCAATTTTTACTTTAGTACGGTTACCAATAATATCGTTGCCTTCTTTAATCTGACCAATTCTGCGAATATCCAAACGAACTGAAGCATAAAATTTCAAAGCATTTCCACCTGTAGTAGTTTCAGGATTTCCGAACATCACTCCTATTTTTTCACGAAGCTGATTAATAAAAATACAGATACAACCGGTTTTACTAATTGTTCCTGTAAGTTTACGTAAAGCCTGACTCATTAAACGAGCTTGTAAACCCATTTTCGAATCACCCATATCGCCTTCGATTTCTGCTTTTGGAACCAATGCAGCTACCGAGTCGATAACAATAATATCAATTGCTCCCGAGCGAATCAAAGCATCAGCAATTTCAAGTGCTTGTTCACCATCATCCGGTTGAGAGATCAATAAATTATCAGTATCGATTCCTAATTTATCAGCATAATTTTTATCAAAGGCATGTTCTGCATCAACAAAAGCAGCGATACCACCACGTTTCTGAACTTGTGCAATTGCGTGCATTGAAAGGGTAGTTTTACCTGACGATTCTGGACCATAAATTTCGATTACTCTACCTTTAGGTAAGCCACCAATACCTAATGCCATATCTAAGCCTATTGAGCCGGTAGGAATCGCTTCCACACCTTCAATGTTCTTATCATTCATTTTCATTACGGTACCTTTACCGTATGTTTTCTCAAGCTTATCAATAGTAAGTTGAAGTGCTTTTAATTTTTCTAGTTTTTCTTTGTTATCGCTCATGTTTGTTTAATTAATTTTTTAAAATTTTGTTTCATTTTTGGCTATTATTTCTTGTAAGTAATAATTCAAAATTGAAATAAAAACATTGAAAAGTTACATATGTGAATAAATAAAAAGGCAGCCTAAAATAAGACTGCCTTCTAACACTAAAAAAATTACTATGAAAATTACTTTACTGCAAACTTTTGCTTTTCGATAACTATCCCTCTTTCTAAAATATTTAGAAAATAAGTTCCAGGTTTCAAATCGCGAGTGTGTTCAACCATTCGATACGTACCAGGATCAATAGGTGTTTCAAGCATTACCCTTTTTCCATTGGCATCATAAACGATTGCTGTTAAATTTTTCCTAACGGTGTTTACCGCCATAATAAGTAAATGATTTTCTGCCGAATTATCCCAAACAGATACATCATTTATTTCTAAGATGTTATCAGTTAAAAGACTTGAAGGCATGGCAGCTGCAGCTTCTGGTGTAACATAAACCGTAGCAGCAGGTTGCTCTTCGTAAACAAAATGAGCATTTGACCAAGGTATTTGGTTGTTCTCATTTGAATTAATAAGTTGGGCAAATGCTGATGTTGATAACACCAACATAAAAGCAATGACCAGTTGCTGTTTTGCCCAAAATGTTTTAAATGCATAAGAGGAATTTTTCGTTTTCATACTATTTCATGTTTTAAGGTTTTGTAATGTATAACTGATTATTTATTGGATTATTTAAAATTGCGCTTTCAAAGATAAGCTGCTTTTATTTATAAACAAGTTAACTTTTATAAAAATATATAGAAAATTATTTTTATTCATAAAA
>CAIUEQ010000122.1 GCA_903898215.1 uncultured Bacteroidota bacterium
AATTATTTCTTCTTCATTAATTTTTACTAAAAGATCATGATTTCCTTTCCCAACATTGTTGAAAATAAAATATCCTATTTGATCAGTTACTATAAATTTATCCTTACCAAGAAAAACTTTCTGATTGGCAATTGGTAAATTCTTCTCATTTTTAATCACACCTTTGATTGTTGCTGCATTCGAAAAAAAACAACAAAAAACAAAATATGACAAAATGCTGTAAGTAATTATAAAACTTGACCCCTTCATCATTACACTATTAATAATAAGCATGCAAATATATTTTATTTAGACTCACTATAAATAAAATATATTCATGATTATGGTCAGTTTTAGAAACAAAAAAGCCATTGTAAACACAATGGCTTCATATTTAAAAAAAAACAATTATGCTAAATCCCAGGCATCAAATAATTCGTTAATAAAAACATTTTCTGTGCTCTGCATTTCATCATCGGCCATCACAACTTTCATTGCAAATTCAATTAACTTATTTCTTTCCTCGTATGTGCTGATTTTATAAAACTGAGCTGCTGTTTCCAAAAAATGGTTATGTAACTCTTCTTGAGGAAGTGCTCTAAGAAATGCTTGTTCCTTAATAATATCTATTTCCTCATTATAGTTGTTCTCTATAAAATTAAAAATCACCGAACTTTCTTCAGCATGTAAATTTCCATCAGCAATTGAGAGGGTCATTAATAGATGAAAACCAGATTCGGTTTTATTCATCTTTTGGATAAATTGTGTAGGCATAATTAAATATTTACTGCTTTAAAATTAACATCTTTTTCCATAGAAGCAAGTGCGAAATAGTATTGAGAAGATAAATTGTTGATTTAATGATGTTAGATTTATAATAATGCATTGATTGAAAATAATAAATTCGCAGAATCGATATAGAAATTGCTGAAGGCAAAAACAACAATCGACAAACTAAACAACCTCTATCTAAAAACAATAAATAACATTATATGAAATTCGGCACAAAGGCAATTCACGCTGGTCAGGAACCTGATCCAACAACCGGAGCTATTATGACTCCAATTTACCAAACCTCAACATTCTGGCAGGAAAGTCCAGGAAAACATAAAGGATATGCTTATGCACGAGGCAAAAACCCAACACGAAATGCTTTAGAAAAATGTATTGCTGCTTTAGAAAACGGAAAACATGGTTTATGTTTTAGCAGTGGTATGGGTGCAATTGATGCTGTAGCAAAATTATTACGTCCGGGTGATGAAGTGATCACAGGAAATGATTTATATGGTGGAACCTATAGAATGTTTACAAAAGTTTTTGCGAATTTTGGAATCAAATTTCATTTTATTGATTTGAATGATGCAAACAATATCACAGAATATATTAATGCAAATACAAAATTAATTTGGATTGAAACTCCTACGAATCCAACTATGCAGATTGTTGATATTGCAGCATGTGCAGAAATATCAAAAAAGAATAATCTGATATTAGCCGTTGATAATACGTTTGCTTCACCCTATTTGCAAAATCCTCTTGATTTGGGTGCCGATATTGTGATGCACTCTGTCACAAAATATCTTGGTGGGCATAGCGATGTGGTAATGGGAGCATTGGTTTGCAATGATGACAACATTCATGAACAACTTGCATTTATCCATAACTCATGTGGTGCAACACCCGGACCACAAGATAGTTTTTTAGTATTACGAGGTTTAAAAACTTTACACCTTAGAATGAAAGCACATTGCGAAAATGGCCGTATCATCGCTGAATTTTTACGCAATCATCCTAAAATTGAGAAAGTTTATTGGCCAGGATTTCCTGATAGTAAAAATCATGAAATTGCAAAAAAACAAATGCGTGATTTTGGAGGAATGATTTCTATCGTTTTAAAAAATGCTGACCTAAATGAAACATTTCGCATCGCATCTTCATTCAAAGTTTTTTCACTTGCCGAAAGTTTAGGTGGTGTAGAGAGTTTGATCAATCACCCTGCAACAATGACTCATGCTTCTATCCCTAAGGATGAAAGAGAAAAAGTTGGCGTGGTGGATAATCTTTTACGATTGAGTGTTGGTGTGGAAGATATTGAAGATTTATTGGAAGATTTAAAAAGTGCTTTAGCATAATTCATTGAAAAAAAATAACCGCAAAGGTCGATAAGAAAAAACGCAGAGAACGCAAAGGGAAATTTCTTGCGTGCTTTGCGTTAAACTTTGCGAGCCTTGCGTTAAAAAAATATTATATAAAGAATTAAAAGTTCGGACTGATGGACATCTCTGCATAATAATCCAAAATATAATTCACAGCTTCTTCTGCAGTATCTACTAATTTAAAAAGATCAAGGTCAATTTCATTTACATTTTTCTCTTGATCACACATGGTTTCTTTCATCCATTTTAACAAACCACCCCAATATTCGCTACCCACTAAAACAACTGGGAAACGAGCAACTTTATGTGTTTGAATTAATGTTAAAGCTTCAAACAATTCGTCCATAGTTCCGAAACCACCGGGCATTGCAATAAAGCCTTGAGCATATTTCATAAACATCACCTTACGCACAAAAAAGTAATCGAAGTTGATGATCTTATCGTGATCTAAATATTTGTTATTTGTTTGTTCAAATGGAAGTTCAATGTTAAGACCTACAGATTTTCCACCGGCTTCAAAAGCTCCTTTATTAGCCGCTTCCATAATTCCGGGTCCACCACCGGTTATCACACCAAATCCGGCCGCTACTAATTTTTTTGCAATTTCTTCAGCTAATAAATAATACTTATGATCCTGCTTTGTACGTGCTGAACCAAATATTGAAACACATGGTCCGATACGACTCATTTTTTCAAAACCTGAAACAAATTCGGCCATAATTTTAAACGTGGCCCAACTGTCCGTAACTTTAATCTCAGGCCAGTTTTTCTTCTCAAAAGCCTTCTTAATCTTTTCTTCGTCTGACATCTATAAATGTAATTTTAAATAGGATTAACCAGATAAATAAAAATTATCCTAAAATTGTTTTCAAAACAGATGAAATAATTTTGCCATCAGCTTTTCCAGAAAGAGCTTTCATTGCGAGGGGCATGACTTTTCCAAAATCGGTACCAGATGTTGCTCCTGATTCTTTCACCACATTTTCGAGTATCGATCTTATCTCTGTTTCTGACATTTGTTGAGGCAAATATTTATCGATAACAACAAGTTCTTCTTTTTCAATTTCTGCTAATTCTGTTCTACCATTTTTTAAAAATATTTCCATTGATTCTTTTCTTTGCTTGGCAAGTTTTTGGAATATTTTTATGGAATCTTCATCAGAAATTTTTCCTGAAGCCCCATCAGCAGTTGCAGCAATAAGTAATGCTGATTTTAATGCACGCAACGCTCTTAACCCTGCCTCATCTCTGGCTTTCATCGCAGTAATAATATCTGCATTTATTTGTTCTTGTAATGACATATTTTCTATAATTACTTTTTCTTACTTATGTATTTTGCATTTTTCCCAAGAAAGAAACTAAAAGTATCGCTTCTTAATCCTACACGTAATGTTTCTAAAGGAATAACATCATTTGTTGCAATATTTCCAAGATTTACATTGGCACCGATAAGCTTAATAAAATATGTTTGCTGTGCTTTTTGAGGTGCTTCCCAAATTATTTTTTCTCCCGGAATTTTTGTTAAAATTTCCTGAACTAACCCTTCACGTACTTCTCCACTAGTGCGATATACACCAACGTTTCCTGCTTCTCGAGCTTCTGCAATTACTTTCCACGAGCCCGCTTTCAATTCTTTTTGCATTAACTCTATCCATAAATATGGAGGGAATATTTTTTCTACATCTTTACTTCCAACTTCACTAAGCACTTTAAAGTTTTTACTAAGCTTTTGAATAAAATCGCATTTCACATCATGAGGAATATCAATTGATCCATCACTCACTTCAACATATTCTAACTTATATTTATCCAGTACTTTTAAATAATCATCAAATTGATTGCGAACAATAAATGCTTCAAATAAAGTTCCTCCAAAATACACATTGATTCCGGCATCATGATATCGGTTTATTTTTTCAGTAAGCAAATTCTCGGTAACAAAAGCAGTTCCAAATCCCAATTTAACCAAGTCGACACAATTGCCTGAAACAGAAATAAAATCTTCCACTTCCCGAACACTCAAACCTTTGTCCATAACCATGGTAAGTCCGTTATTTCTTGGCTTTGAATCTCTTTCAGGTATTTGTTTTAATTTAAACGTTTTCATAAAAATAAATTTTAATCTTAATAAATTTTATCAAGTAGATTTTCTCGAGCGCAAGGTTAAGGCTACTTTCTGTAAAGTTCAATGATATCTGTTATCAAATCTGCTTTTTTTAATCCCGGTGAAAATTCAAAAAGCAAATAATGATCTTCAAAATTTAACATTAATGCAGATTCAAGATGTTG